>NZ_DBMEXE010000222.1:0-1471 GCF_056804935.1 Holdemanella sp.
ATCAACGACAATTGTATCGGCATCGATTTTTTCACAAATAGCACAATAGGGATTTAAAAGAATTTGTTTCATTCCATCAAACTCCTGAAGCCATACCCATTTACGTTTTTGTTTGGAATACCACAAATAATTTTCAAATAAAATAATACTTGCCTTCACATCGCCTTGAATCCAACAAACCTCTCCATGTCTCAAAAATATAGGAACTTGTACAAATTGATTTAAATTTGAAATTAACTGTTCTCTTTTCTGCATCAACTCATCAAGTGCATATTCATACGAAACTTCACGATAACTTATTTTGCACCACGCATTGTATGCACACCCGACATAGATCACATCTCTGTTTTCGTGTTGATATGTATCTATATATTTAGTAATATATTCATCCATCTGCTTTTTAAATGTACCTTTAGATATAACACCCTTTTCATACATCTTCTCTATGTAGGCATTATACATATCGATACTTTTTGTGCTCTCTTTTACACTTAATTTGTATTGATAATTCCGGTTGTAAAGGCCATACACCATAAAAGTAAATGCCATTGTCAAAGAGCTGATCATACTTGTGAAGAGTGATTCTATTCTTTGTTTTTGAAGATACCCAATCAAAATGGACGAGATAAAACCAGAACTTGCGATCATACAACTCGGTCCTATCGCACTAAAAAGACTTTGTTTTTGAACTGTACGCATAATTTGTGGCATCTGAATATCAAATTTTTGAACCTTTGGCATTTCAACATTTAAACAGGACGGATAATATACTGCATTTTTACAATCTAGCTCTACATTACTATAAGGATTATTGACCATATCCAAAAGCACATAGTTTTTAAAATAAATCATGCGAATGTTCGCAAACACAATTTCATCCTGCATACAAAGGCTGCATCTTTTAACTCGTTTCGAATTGACATACGTACCGTTCAAACTATCAAAATCCTGTAATACACCTTCTTCAATTTGAAAATGATACCTAGACACTCCATTTGTACATAATTGAATATCACATGCTTCACTTCTTCCAACCTTTATCTTTTTAGAAATTGGAAAATGGCACATTGTACTTTCTATTTCTTCTAAATAAAATAAAACTTTACCTAGAATACACGATTCGCCATATCTCAATATTTTTTTAGATTGATTCCATACGATACACACACCATTCCTTCTTTTTTCAAAGAAGTACTTTGAAAATGACTTTGCGCTGTTCAAATCAAAGTAGTGGCAGGATTTATCTGTGTATACCCATAGTTTGATCATAATTTAAAGATTTGTTTGAGCCACATCCTTATTTTCTGTATAGAGGTGATTCTCACAGCTGACCTTTTGATTTCTTCTTTTTTTAATACTTTGCGATGCTTTGTCTTTATCTCAATTGAAGTCTTTTTCTTTTTTAACGAAATCTCGACAAAATCATGTCCCACCACATCTTTTTCAATCTGTACACACTTACCATTGACTA
>NZ_DBMEXE010000222.1:1481-2663 GCF_056804935.1 Holdemanella sp.
CATACTCGATCTTATCTTCAGACCATATTTGTACCTTATTCTTTTTACGCGTATAGTGAATTTTGGGCTTAGAAATCTTTTGAATATGTTTCGTATTCTTTTTTAAGACCACTTCATTATCTTCATTTACAACCCAGACACGCTCAAATTCAACCACTTCATCTTTTTCTAGAACTTGTTCACTTTTTGAAACCATTTCAATCTCTTTATCGGGACTAAATACAAATTCATATTCTTTCTTTTCTAGGTTCATCAGCACATCATTTGTATATGTCACAACTTTTAATACATCATCTTTGACCATACGATTAAAGACTTTCTCAAAATCCATATCCATGAAAGTATCATTTAAATAGTATTCCACCCGCATATACGCATTTGAATCATCATACTTGTATTCTAGACTTGGTAGTTTCTTTAAATTCATGCGATCCACAACCATTTCATTATTCATAAACAACTGACTTGAAGGGGCTTTTTTATCGATTTGGACATAGATTTGATCACTTACCTCATGTCCATATATATCTTTGGCATACGCACTCACACAATAGATGACATCCTGATTATGTATGGCTGGTAAACGAATCGTTTCATTGAGCGCATAACGCGTTTTAATACCATTGAGATCCACATCTATATATCCTATTTCTAATTTAGGTACATTACGGATTGCTTTCACAATGACATCCTCATTGGATAGCTTACTTGAAGGAGTTAATGTGACTATTGGCAAAATATTGGAATATTCAATAGAGCCTTCGATACTTTTTTTAAATTGTGGATACTCTTTATGTTCTAACTCAAATGTATACTTTCCATTTTTTGAATGATCAATCAACACTTTATTTTTGTCTTCTAAATCGAGTGAATAATAATATATACCATCACAATATACATGCAGATTAAAAGCCTGTTTACATACAGATTCAAACTGCAGATTAGAATGATTTTCTTTTGTGTACACGACAGAATTTAATAAACATTCAGGATATTCAATAGGTAAAATTTTAACTTCTCTTTCCAACTTATTTTGTGCAATATCCGTACAAATTATTCGTAAAGATTGATTTTTGGATGTAACATCCACATCAAATTCAAGTTCTTCACAATCCATTTGTTCATCATCTAAATAAACCTCAATACTTTTCACATTTTGTTCGAATATCTTTACATGAACGG
>NZ_DBMEXE010000223.1:0-2641 GCF_056804935.1 Holdemanella sp.
GGACACCCTTGGTCTTGGCTAGTGGTTGGCCACTGTGATTACAACCCCCACAACAGACTTTCACTGTCTAGATATATGCCATGCCCGGCATACCTAAAAATCCATCAGAACTAAGTCTGATGGATTCATTATTTTTTACTATTCAACACCAATAATAAATGAGTAAACTGGTTGATTTCCTTCATGGATTTCAACTTCTGCATCACTATTATCTTCAATATAAGCAGCGATTTCTTCAGCCTGTTCTTCTGTAGCTGTATCACCATAAATCAAAGTAACAAGTTCACTATCATCATCTAACATTTTATCCAACAATTTTTTTGTTGCTTCCATACAATCTGGACAAGATACACAAATATCTTTTCCAAAAATACCCATATATTCATCTTTTTTAATTTCAAGACCATCATATGTTGTATCTTTGATTGCATAAGTCACTTCACCAGATTTAACATTTTCAATAGCTTCATTCATTTCAGCTAAATTATCTTCTAATTCAACATCTGGATTAAACATAACACAAGCACTTAATCCTTGTGGAATTGTTTTACTTGGAAGTACATGAATATCTTGATCTGAGCATACCTGTGCAGCCTGACTAGCAGCTAAAACAATATTTGAGTTGTTCGGTAAAATGAAGATATGATCTGCATTCAACTTTTCAACGGCTGAAACAAAATCTTCTGTACTCGGATTCATTGTTTGTCCACCACCAACAACAATGTCAGCTCTAAGTTCTGTAAACATCTTCTTGATTCCATCACCAGGAGCTACGGTAATAATGGCATATTTTTTGTGTTCTGCCATTTTTTCCTCTTCTTCTTTTTCGATAATATTGTCATGCTGCTCTTGCATGTTTTCAACTTTCAACTTAATAAAACGACCCTGACGACGTCCCATTTTAATCGCTGTGAATGGTTCTAATGTATGAACATGAACTTTTACTAAATCCTCATCTTGCACACAAACAATTGAATTACCAATTGTTGCTAATTCATCTTTAAAGCTAGTTTCAGAGAAATGACGAACACCATTTTCAGATAACTTCAAAATAAATTCTGTACAGAATCCATATTCTTCTTCTCCACCCTCTACTTTAGCTTGTGCACTTTCACCAGCTGCTTTTGCACCTTCAAGTTGTACTGGATGACCTTCCATAGCAGCAAGGAATCCTTCTAAGATCACACAAAGACCTTTTCCACCGCTATCAACTACACCTACTTCTGCAAGTACAGGTAATAATTCAGGTGTTCTTTGTAAAGAAGCATTGGCTTCTTCCACCATCTTCTTCATAACATCCATACAATCTGTAACATCTTCAGTTGTAGTGTATGCATATGTATAATCTGCAGCTTCACGAACAACAGTTAAAATTGTTCCTTCTACTGGACGCATAACAGCACGATACGCCACACGACTTCCATTAACCAATGCATGAGCCAATTGAGATGCATCCATATCATCTAAATCTTCAACCGCTTGATAGATTCCTCTAAAAATCTGAGACGTAATAACACCAGAGTTCCCACGTGCACCCATTAATAATCCACGAGATAACGTTTTCGCAATATCTTTTACAGAATCAGAATTCGTTTTAAGCGCTTCTTTTACACCGTTTGATACGGTTAAATGCATATTTGTACCTGTATCTCCATCTGGCACAGGGAAAACATTCAATGCATCGATTTCCGCTGAATGATTTGATAAGTTATTCATTCCGGATTCAAGCATCTGTTTAAATAAAATACCATTAATTCTTTCCATCTCTTAACCCCTACTTTACCGCACGAACACCTTGGACATAGATGTTTACAGCGTTACATTTTACTTCCAAAGTTTTCTCTAATACATATTTAACACGTTTTTGTGCTTCATACACAACTTGACTTAACTTAATTCCTTGTAATGCAATAATATAAAGATTCAAAACTAATCCCGTTTCATCTTGTGTTACAACAACACCACGAGCATAGTTTTCTTTTTTCAATAATTCGGCCCAGCCATCTTTCAATGTTTTCTGACTAGCCATACCTACAATACCATAACATTCAGTAATTGCTCCACCAGCTAAATTGGCAATCGCATCTAATGAAATTTCGATATTTCCGTATTCTGTTGATTTATTAATAGGCATAATAAAACCTCCCATTTTTATTAATTATACTCTACTTAAAATATAAACACAAATCCTAATACGCTTCTACAAAGCTTTGAGATTCCTCATCCCAATGATAATATGTACCATTTCCATCATAATATTCACCTGTATTTGGATCATAATACATTCCAATGGCTTCATGGTAATACACGCCTGTGTTATCATCATAGACCCATTCAGCCTGATTCTCAGATTCATCTTCTGTTGGCTGTTGTTCTTCTTGAACCTCAGTATTTTCCGAAGTTTTTTCATCTGTTGCTTCAGTCTTTTCGGCCTTTTCCGTCTTCTCTTCCTGTTTTTCTTCAACCTTTTGTTTCGAATTCAAATCATCACAATTCACCTTTTCAATTGTTGAATGCGTAGAATCCAAAACCAGACAAACAGACTGTCCTTTTAGTTTTGTCAAAACACTTTGGTATTTAGATAACATTTTTATACTTTTTAAATTGGTATAAACAATATTCCCATCTTGCATTGTGATTT
>NZ_DBMEXE010000224.1:0-2570 GCF_056804935.1 Holdemanella sp.
ACAATGCCCAAGGACTAGATACTGGCCTCTTTGCTCCAAGAGTTACCAGGTCAGGAGTTTCACCTAACTAAATCAACTGCACCGAACTGGCGCACCATATAGCTACCCCAACGTCTGCAATACATTCATCAAAGGAAGCATAATTGAAATTAAAACAAATCCTACCAATAATGATAGACCCGCTATCATAGTTGGTTCTAAACGATTTAAAAAACTTGAAAGCATTCTCTCTAGATCTTCTTTATAGTGTTTAGATAACGTCTTTAACACTTCATCCTGATGACCACTTTCATCAGCTGCCATCAATAAAGCGCCATAACCTTGATCATATACACCTTCATTTACTAGAGCTTTTGAAAGACTCTCACCTTCTAACATACGTTCTTTCACATGAACAACCTTATCTTTTAAAAGAGGATGATCAATCGATTGTAAGATAACATCCACCGCATCAATCAAAGAATATCCACTCGATACAAACAAGGAAAGAATATATGTGAATTTTGTCATTTCAGTTTGATAGTTCAATTTTGAAAAAAAAGGTAATTTTGTAGCCCAAGCCTTATTCGAACTCTTTTTATATAAAATATATAAAATGACACCACAAACAAGAATTACCAATAAAATAAAGAAACCAATATAACTTAGAATTCGAGCTGTATTCATTAGTGATAATGACATTGACATTTGTCTTAAAATATTTTCAAAGATAGGAAACACTTTAAATATCAATGCCGCCACAATCACAAACATCATTAATATCAACACAAAAGGGTATGTGATTGCATCTTGAATTTGATAATTCAACTTTTTTTGTCTTTCATAATAGACACTTAATTCTTTAAGAACCACATCTAGATTCCCGATACTTTGCCCTACAACAACCATTTGAATCATATATTCATCAAAATCATTCGACTGTTTTAGTGCATCCACAAAAGAAGTCCCATCCTGCATGATATCCATCAGTTTTTTTGCACAATGACTTACCCCCGCATCAAAACCAGCCAACATCTTTAAGCCTTCTTCAATTTGCAGTCCATTCGATATAGCTAAAGCCAATTCACTAGTAAAAATAGATTTTTCTTTGTTCGATAACATACATACGCCTCCTAATAGTGATACACTTCATCATATTTTCCCTCATAATCCGAGTTTTTCGAATCAGAAAAAGTAGGATCTACAAGGTTCCATTTTTCTTTCTTAAAATAGATTTTAGGATTAATCCAACCCTTATCCTTCAAATAAATTTCAACCCAGGCATGATATTCAATATCAGTCCAGCCTACAATAACTTTAGCAGGAATCCCCTGAATCCTGCATAAAGCAGCTAGACTTGCCGCATAGTCGAAACATATTCCTTTATGACTTTTTAAAGAACCATCGATATCTGGCAAGACAAATGTCTCACTGACATCTTTAGCCTTTTGATCATCATAATCCAATGTATCCACTACATACTTAAATAAATGTGCGATTCGAGTTAAGTCATCTCGATCTTCTTTTACAAGCTCAAAAGACTTTTTGTATACATATGAATCGATTGTATAATCCACAATCTGGTTTGGATATAAATAAGGAGCAAGATCATTGATCAAATTGACTTCCATGGAAGTAGAAGCACATATCGCATATCTTGTTCCTTCAATTTGTTGCAAAATTTTTATTGTATAAGTTCCATTCTCCATATTTACAGGGAATGTAGTAAAATCGGTCGTCTTTAAATCATAATTATATTTTTTATCATCTTTTTGTATCTGCAGCTTGATTCCGGTCACTTCCTGAAGCAATCTTGCACAAATATACCCATCATCTTTATGAGTAAAATCTACAAGAGCCAGATTTCCATCACTTAAAACATCCGCCTGCTCATAACTTGGCCATAAAACCTGCTCTTCTGTTTGCGAAGGACTCTCTTTGCACTCTGTAGGATACTTTTTTGAATCTTGACATCCACACAAAAGTGTTAATACCATCAAGATACAAATAACTGCACTTATAATCTTATTCTTTTTCATACTGATTTAATAATACACCTATTTTGTTTCAATTAAATCATTAAATGCAGATATTGAAAGAGGACGACCATAGAAATATCCTTGTCCTACATCTGCGCCTAAGTTTTTAATAAATAGATCATCCTGCTTAGATTCCACACCTTCGACGACTACTAGAATTTGTGATTTTTTCGCGATATCAATAATGGATTCCAAAATCCATTTAGTTCTTTGATTATCAACCTCTGATTTTGTATGTAAGAAGATACGATCAATTTTCAACTCATCAATCTGTAATTTTGATAAAACATTCAAAGAAGAATATCCACTGCCAAAATCATCTAAAGAAACAGAAAAGCCTAATTTTTTTACTTCTGTTAAGATAGAATTAAAAATATCAATATCTTCAATAACTGTACTCTCTAATACTTCTAACGTAATGTAAGATCCCGATACATTATATTCTTCTAATAGTCACATTTAATAAAATGGGATATAGACATCATTAATGTCAAATAGGCTTGTACAATTTACCTGTAAGTGAGGTAATGAAATATGTGTACAGAATTTAAT
>NZ_DBMEXE010000225.1:0-2563 GCF_056804935.1 Holdemanella sp.
AGCTCTTTTAATCTTGTTGCGACCTGTCCATTCAAGACATCACGACGATACTTTACACACCATACGATATGATACTGTATAGAATAGACATAGCCTCTTCCATTAACAACTTCCATATGTTTTTTCCTCATCTATATTATAACATATGTATATGATTAAATCACTATATTTATCATTTATTTTTAAATTATTCATCTAACATCTGCCCATCTAATTCATCTCATGACTAAAGTCACGAGTATTCTTAGATTGCATATAAGGCCCGAATCGCAAAGAAGATCAAAACAAATGCACCTAATACGATACGATACCATCCAAATACTTTGAAATCGTGTTTTTTTATGTATGACATTAAGAAACGAATCACAAAAATAGATACGAAAAATGCCACTACCATACCTATCACTAGAATAAAGAATTCTAGAACACTAAACGCAAGCCCAAATTTCACCAACTTCAATAGACTCGCTCCAAACATAACTGGAATCGCTAAGAAAAAAGTAAATTCTGCAGCTACTGCACGACTGACACCAATCATCAATCCACCAACAATCGTAGCTCCTGATCTTGAAGTTCCAGGAAGTACAGCTGCCACAACTTGAAACAAACCAATAATCAATGCATCTTTATAAGATAAAGCAGATAAACTATTTACACTAGGACACATATCTTTATTACGGTTTTCAATATAAATAAACGCAACACCCACTAAAATCAACATAATCGCTACGACAAAGCCATTATATAAGTGTGCATCGATCCAATCATCCAATGCCAAGCCAATAATTGCCGCAGGAATTGTAGCTACTAAAATCTTAGACCATAAGATCCAGATAGATTTCACAGAAGTATATTTTCCTTCTTTATTTTTTTTAAATGGGAAAATTTTATTCCAGTATAAAACAACAACCGCAAGAATGGCCCCTAACTGGATTACGACAAGAAACATACTCCAGAATGATTTTGATACATTCATAGGCATGATTTCTTCTAATAAAATCATATGTCCTGTTGAACTAATTGGAAGCCATTCGGTAATCCCCTCAACAATACCATACAATATCGATTTTAAAATCTCGATCATACTATCCTCCATACTACAGAAAAAGCCAGGAAATCCTGGCTACATTTTTACTTTTCAACGATTTGTTTGCCGTTGTATTCGCCACAAGAGCACATCTTGTGAGCAAGTTTATATTCACCACAATTTGGACAACGAGTCAACGCTGGTTTCACCAATTTGTAATGTGTTCTACGTTTTGCTTTACGTGTTTTTGAATTTCTTCTCTGTTGAACTGCCATGCTTGCACCTCCTAGTCATCATCCAGTTTGAAATCATTTAATTTTTCCCATCGTGGATCAATTTTTGGCTCTTCTTTATCTTGATCCGATAAAAGCTGCCAACCATCTCCCTTTGGATATTGATCTCGAGGTAAACGAGTGATACTCATTGGAGCCTCATATAATATCGCCTGGAAAATCTCTGGGTTAATATCGATTGTCTCTTTTTTCACCACGATAATTTCCTGATCTTCTGCATCCTGTACCGGAACAAAAGAATACGTTTGTTGCGACTCCGCCTCAAATGGAAAATCAATATCTTCGTTTGTGATGGAATCTAGAACAATCATTGTTCCATCCATTCTCAAATCACTCGATACGAAATTCATTCCGTCAAACTCTAATGTACCCGTAACATGTACATCTGGAATAGACTTGACAGAAGTATGATGAAGCAGATCGTTTTCTTCAACCGCAATCCACTCATCAATTTCAATAATATGGTTTTTTGCATTTAAGAAGTCTTTTCTATTAAATTTCACGATCTTCACCTCATGTCGCATTTGATATTATAATAAAAGTAATTGATAAAGTCAATATTTCCACAAGAAAAAGATTTTGATATCATAATGAATATGAAAACATGTGGAATTATTACAGAATATAATCCTTTTCATCAAGGACATATCTATCATATCAAAAAAACGAAAGAATTAACACAATGTGATTGTTTAATTGCGATTGTTTCCAATCATTTTACACAACGAGGCCTTTTTAGCCTATTAACTATGGAAGATAAAACTAAGCTAGCCCTCGAAGCCGGATGCAATCTAGTCATTGAGCTTCCTCCTTGTTATGCAGCACAAAGTGCGGATTACTTTGCCAAATACGCTGTTGAGTCTTTAAGTCAATTACATATTGATCAAATCTGTTTTGGCTCTGAAACAAACAACATCAGTACACTAAAAGAATATTCGAAACAAATGGAATCGACTCAAGTGGTTCCATCTTTAAGCATGAATCAAAATCTATACACCAAAAATATTCGTCCTAATGATATCTTAGGCATTCAATATATCAAACAATGCGAGAAATACGGTATTACCCCTTGTACAATTGCTCGTAATGATTCTTTTAAAAGTGCTACGCAAACACGCAAAGAGTACTTTGACGGTATTTCTCAATTCAATGATGCCTACTTTAATAAAAGCCAAACATGGGATACTTATTATCCATATCTAAGAAAATTTTTACTTTTATCCGATACAAATACTTTATCCAC
>NZ_DBMEXE010000226.1:0-2541 GCF_056804935.1 Holdemanella sp.
ACCGTAGAGTTCTTCGTCTAAGATACGTCTTGCTTCATCAGGATCAATTGATTCAAAATAAACCGCGTTTGATTCTTTTGTCAAAAAAAGATAAGGCTGATAAAGAACTTACCAAACAATGGGTAAATGCCTTAGAAACAGAGAATCAAAAAGTATTAGCATTGGATTTTATTCATGAAAATTTCTCAAAACAATTGATTAAGGCATCGAATGAATTATGTATCAATTTAATTGAAAAACAAAAACGTAGAGGAATGAAGCCTAGAGCTTTGCGTGCCATGGTGTGTGGAATTCCTAACGTAGGTAAAAGCACATTTATTAATACGTTTGCGAAACGTAAAGCGGCTCAAACTGGAGATCGTCCAGGCGTGACAAAGAGTCTTCAATGGATTAAAGTAGGTCAAACACTTGAGCTATTAGATACGCCGGGTGTATTATGGCCAAAATTTGAAGATCAACAAGTAGGTCTAAAACTTGCTCTATTGGGTTCAGTAAAAGATCAAGTTGTAAATATGGACGATTTGGCATTATTTGCGTGTGAATATTTAATGCAGGAAAAACCTGAAATCTTTGATACAGTATATCATGTCAAGATTGCGGATACGCCTTATGAAACATTACAGAATATCGCCATAAAACGTGGTTATTTATTAAAGGGTGAAATTGATGAAAATCGTTTGATGTTAAGTTTTGTCAAAGATATTCGTGAAAATAAGTGTGGCTTGATTACTTGGGAGAAACCACATGTTGGATAGACCTTTGGACAATGATTACTGGAATCAAAATCAAAGTGTACTTGGTATGGACGAAGCAGGGCGAGGCCCTATTGCCGGTCCATTGATAGTAGCAGGTGTTATCTTTCCAAAGGGATATCAAAATGCGTTAATTGATGATTCTAAAAAATTGAGTGAAAAAAAGCGAGAAGAGTTGTTTAAAACAATTATTCAGGATGCTTTGTACTATCAAATTTTAGTTGTAGATGAAAAGACGATTGATAGGAAAAATATCTATCGTGCAACACAAGATGCTATGATGGAGATTGCCAATAAAGCACAATGTGATTTTGTGTTGAGTGATGCGATGCCATTACCAGATATTGATAAACCTTACCAAGCTATTGTGAAGGGAGATCAAAAATCATTGTCTATCGCGGCGGCAAGTATTTTAGCGAAAGTTACGCGTGATCATTGGATGAAAAAGTTGGATGAAATGTATCCACAGTATGGTTTAGCCAAACATAAAGGATATCCGACAAAAGCGCATATTGAAGCTTTAAACAAGTATGGATTACAGAATTTCTATCGAAGAAGTTATGGTCCTGTAAAAAAACTTGAAGAAATTAGACTTTTTTAGTTAAAAGTCCAATTTACCTTATTTAAAGCAAAATAAGAATATTCGGCATAAAAACGGCACAAATTTATATTTAAATATGACTCTAGCTCTGATAAAATAAGATGCTGGAGGAAAATATTATGGCGGTAAAAAGAGACAACGACACAAACAAATGGTATTACTACGGTTCTTACAGAGTAGGAAATGAAACCAAGCAATACAAAAAGCGCGGTTTTGACAGAAAGCAAGATGCGATCAAAGCCGAAGTTTTGTTTAAAGAATCTTTGAAGAATCCTGGATCCAAAATGACACTGAACGAAATGATAGATATCTACATGGAATTCTCCGAAAAAAGAATCAAAGAATCCACTTACAAAAATCATATTGTTATGTTCAAGGTGTGGAGAAATGCATTAGGCGATAAGCTATTGCAGAAAGTCACCACAAAAGACATCCAGGACGTCCTAGAAGAGCTTCTAAGCAAGAATAAGTTCTCATCAGTACATCAATACTACCTACGCATACAAGCGGTCATGAACTACGCTAATAAGCACCAATACATTACTGATAATCCATGCAGCAGAGTGGATTTGAAAAAGAATCCAAACCTGCATAAAGAAGAAATGATGTATTGGACTGAAGAACAGTTCAATAAATTTATCGACAACGTTGATTCGACAATATTCCATTTGTTGTTCACAAACCAATTCTATATGGGCACACGCATTGGAGAAGCTCTTGCACTTCAATGGAAAGATTTGGATTTTGAGAACAATACAATCACGATCAATAAGACATGGAATGATAAAATAAAAAAATGTACAACACCAAAAACTCAAAACAGCTACAGACAAATTAGTATGCCACAGTTTTTGGCTGATGAATACAAGTCATTGAAATCAAGATTGGATGTTCCAGAAGACTCTTTCATCTACGGAATAGATATTCCATTCAGTAGAGCGAAGGTCACAAACCAACTACAAAATAGTGTAAACTCATTAAATAAGCGATTAAAAGACGAAGAAAAACTACCAATGCTACGAATGCACGATTTAAGACACTCTAGCGCGTCATTTATGATAAATAATATGGTTACAGGGGGGAAGGTTAATTTTTCCGCCTACGATATCGCAAAACGCTTAGGCGACGAATTAGACACAGTGTTACGCATTTACGCACACTGGTTTCCACAAGCCGACAAAGATATCG
>NZ_DBMEXE010000227.1:0-1182 GCF_056804935.1 Holdemanella sp.
AATTTAAAGCACTGTTAATATGAATTTGAACCGCCGTGTGCCGAACGGCTTGCCCGGTGGTGTGAGAGGACGAAAGTTTTATTACTTTCTCCTACTCGATTGCAATTCTTTCAAACATCTATCTAGACAAGTTTGATAAGGAGCTAGAATCTAGAAATCTTCGCTTCGCCAGGTATGCCGACGACTGTATCATTTTCGTTAAAAGTGAAATGAGTGCAAATCGTGTAATGAAATCAGTGACATCGTGGCTAGAAAGAAAACTATTCTTGAAGGTTAGTGCAAAAAAGACTAAAGTAGTTAGACCAACTAAAGGTCAATTCTTAGGTTTTACATTTTACAAAGCTAGAACAGTATGGAAATGTACTCCTACTAAAGATAGGAAGAAGCGTCTTTACTCAAATATCCAAAAATATTTGGAAAGAAAACACGCGGCTTCAAGACCACTATCAGTTACATTTGAGAAATTGAATCAAATGATTAGAGGTTGGATACAATACTTTAAAATTTCAAGTATCAAAGTGTTCTTGGAAGAATTTGGTCAATGGTTACGCCATAAAGTGAGATGTATTATCATTAAACAATGGAAAAGACCAAGGACTATATACAAGAATCTTATGAAACTAAATAAAGCATGTAGAAGTAATCTTACCCACGAAGATATATTTAAATGTGCTAACTCTAGACTCGGATGGTACAGGAGAAGTTGTGGAAATATTGTGAACTTTCTTCTTTCTCCTACTGTTCTAGGCATAAAGAAAGGAGATAGGCCAGGTTTGGTCAATCCCCTTATTTACTATCTTGAGATTTTGTGATTCATTTTAGAATCGATATAAATGTAGAGCCGTATACGAGACCCGTACGTACGGTTCAATGGGAGGGGCAATAATCTTTGTATTATTCCTCTACCCTATTTATTTAAATTCCACCCATGTCAGAATAATAGTGTTGTAAGTCTTCTTGCATTTGTGATTTAACTCTATCCCAATCTTCTGCATTCATCTTACTATATAGAACATGATTCATTGAGATAATGCTCAAGTCTTTTGAGTAATATAAGAATCTTTTACGTTCAAATTTCTCAAATGGATTTGTTAACATATTTCTACAGATTGATTTTCTATCTTTTAGAGTGGTTTCATTGTATGGACATGTACTACGATCTACTTGTAGTCCTCTATCAAT
>NZ_DBMEXE010000227.1:1192-1491 GCF_056804935.1 Holdemanella sp.
TGTCTTGGTAGAAGGCAATATAGTCATTTAATACATCATCTATTTTAGCATCACCGATCGAATCAACATTTTTAACAAAGGCTAACAAGAATGGCATTTTATAAGATAATGAATAATCTCTTTCTTCTAAGAATTCAAAGAAGTCTTGTTTGATTGTATCATTATTGTGCTCTTTTATACCTAGTTCTTTTCTGTATTTTTCAACATCATCAGGGCTAAATAAATATAAAGATTTACTTCCAAATTTATATTCTACACTAGGTTTTATTTTTCCTTTTTTAATCCAACTTGTTACAGTT
>NZ_DBMEXE010000227.1:1501-2535 GCF_056804935.1 Holdemanella sp.
CAGTTCCGGTATTGATAAAGTATTCTCGTGCGAGTTGTTCTTGGCTTAAATAATCACCATACTTATCTTCAAATGTGTTGATATCCACTTCAGTAATACGCTCAATTCGTTCTTCAATTCCATCCACAACTAACATCTCGCCAGGCGTATAATTTGTTATCGTGATATCGCCAAATGGTACATAATATGGATTCGCAAATATAGTATGCATATTACAAGCTTTGATCATAGCTCCATATTCATCAACAACATCAATCACAATCACATTTTTCTTTGTATCAGTTTTTCGTAGCCCCCTACCTATTTGTTGTAGATATAGAACTTTAGAAAGAGTAGGTCTAGCCATAACTAAAATACCAAGCTCAGGATAGTCCCATCCTTCAGAAATCATGTTACAAGTACAAAGGAATCGGATTTTCTTGTTCTTGAAATCATCCATGACAGATGCAGGATTTTTTGTTTGTCCAGTATAGCTAGCCGCAACAATTCCTGCTTTATTAAGAAGACGAGCCATTTCGTTTGCGTGAGAAACATTAACACAAAAGATAACACCTTGGCGTAAGCTAGCTTCTCCAGAAGTAAAGTATTCTTTGAGTACATCTACAATTAATTCATTTCTAGAAGTCACTCGTATTCTTTTTTCTAAATCTGCATTTACATAATCTTTACCATTAAAACGAACTTTAGAAAGATCAATATTTGTTTCAATTCGATATACATTTGCCTTGGCAACAATTTCTTTTTCCATAGCTTCTTTTAAAGAAAGAGAAGTGGAATAGCTACCGAATACAGTTTCTAATTTTTTCTTATCCGGTCTTTGATCTGTTGCAGTTAATCCTATGGTGAAATCTGCATTATAATATTGAATAACTCTTTTTAGCATTGGAGCCACCGCATGGTGAGCTTCATCAACAACTATATAATTATAATAATCTGAAGATAACTCTGTATAATGTCTTGCCATATATGCATAGGTTCTTATATCAATTTTATCTTCTAGTTCAGGCAAAGAATTATGCACTCTTTGATTCCAG
>NZ_DBMEXE010000228.1:0-2514 GCF_056804935.1 Holdemanella sp.
GGCAAAGGTAAAAATACATTCTATATATTAAAAGAAGAGAAGTGATCATTAATTCACTTCTCTTTATTTATAATCAAATAAACCATCATTCTTTTCTTCCATAGCCTTGATGATATGATATACAAATTCATTATAGGGTGTAGAAATATTTAATTCTTTTCCCATCTTCATTATTGCACCCGAAAACATATCAATTTCCGTATGCCTTTTGGCATCCAAGTCCTGCAGTGTAGAATATCTGGCCGTTTTAGGCACTGCACTACCACGTGTAGCACTTGGATCAGCCTTTGACATATCTATGCCTTTCGCATTTGCGATAGCCTCTAATTCATCCTTTAATCCAGACTGCATAGCTTTCACATGATCACTATCCGAGTAACATCCAACACCAGCTCCAAGAATGGCTTGAGGTAAGTTTTTAGTTACATTTAAGCGAAACTTACTCCATATTTCTTCCTGAATATATGAAGTTGTTCGATAGCGTAAATTGCTTCGACTAAACAATTCATCGATTTCCTTATTTTCTTCTAGCACAATTCCAATCGTTGTTTCTGGATCAAATACATATCCTAAGCCTTCTTTATGACTTGCAACTTTAATCAATGAATACACCATATGCTGCATACCAATCTGATTTCCAATGATTTGTTCACTATCCACACCATTCATTAAAGACATGACTAAAGTATGTTCATCTACGATTTGTTGAATATCTTCTAAAGCATCTGGCAACGCATTGTATTTTAAACATACAATAAGAAGATCTACTCCATGCGCTTCTTCAGGCGTTAATACTTCAGGATGATACATGATATTGTTGATTAAACAACCATTCTTTTTTAATCTCTCATTTCGTTCATCTCTTGCGATGACACTTAATTGTATATCGCACTTTGATAAGCCTTGAACCTCTCATCACTGAAGTGACGAGATTCTTGGGAACAGGTTTCTATCGAAACCTTTCTTACCAAGCTATCCCCGCAGTTCCTGCGGTTCTTTTTATTTTTAGTTAATTTGCTAATATGCCTTGCATCAATATATTGATGGATGCATTTACATCTCTGTCATGATTTGAATGGCATTTTGGGCAGGTCCAATCTCTTACTTTTAAATCTTTTGTTCCTTCATTCTTATATCCGCAACAATGACAGATCTGACTGCTCGCATAGAACGTATCCACTTTCTTGATCACCTTTCCATACCACTGGGCTTTATATTCTAGCTGTGTTGTAAACTTTGACCAGGATACATCCGATATAGACTGGGCTAGATTGTGGTTTTTAAGCATATTCTCTACTTTTAAGTCTTCAATGCAGATAATGTCATATTCTCTAATGATTCTAGTAGATAGTTTGTTGATAAAATCCATTCTTTGATTCGCTATCTTTTCATGAAGTCTTGCGATCTTGATTCTGTTTTTGATCCAGTTGCGGCCGCCCTTTGTTTTTCGTGACTGCTGCTTCTGTAGCTTTTTCAGTTTCTCAATCGACTTCTTCAGATATTTTGGATTCTCTACCTTTTCTCCATTACTCAATATGATAAAATCCTTGATACCTAGATCTATACCTGTTTCATTATATGTTAGTGGAAACAAGACTTCTTCTACATCCGTATAACATAGTGAAACATAATACTTTCCACTTGGTACTTGTGATACCGTTGCACTCAATAGTCTTCCTTTAGGTGCTCGTGTTTTCTTTATCTTTACAAGACCAATCTTTGGAAGCTTGACCTTATTTTCATACAGTTCAATATTTCCATTCGTATATTTCGTTGTATACGAATAACGATGTGTCTTCTTCGATTTGAATCTAGGATATTCCGCCTTTTTTCGAAAGAAATTAATATATGCCGTATCCAGATTCTTTACACTTGACTGTAGAGCCACAGAATCCACTTCCTTAAGCCATTCATATTCTTTCTTTAAAGAAACTAGATCCTTAGCACATGCCGAATAACTTAATGTGATTCCATCTTTTTCATAGGCATCCTTACGTTTTGCCAGGTAATGATTATATACAAAACGAGTACAGCCAAAAGTTTTAGCCAACAATATTCTTTGTTCTCTATTTGGATACATACGATACTTGAATGCCTTTTCCATGATGATTTCTCCTTATTGATTCGCTATTTTCTTTTTTGACTTCTTATATACTCTATAATCTGTTCTTCTGTATTTTCAGAAACTGTAGCTACAAAATAAGAAGGATTCCATAGATGTCCACCCCATAACTTGGATCTTAGATCATCCCCAAACTCTTTCATTAAGAGTCTGGCCGATACACCCTTCATAGCTTTTATAATATTTGGAATGTAATGCTGCGGCGTACAATTGATCAGCATATGGATATGATCCTCCTCCATATTCATTTCCAGAATTTGAAAACCATTATCCTTTGAAATCTGAGTCAGCAGCTCTTTTAATCTTGTTGCGACCTGTCCATTCAAGACATCACGACGATACTTTACACACCATACGATATGATACTGTATAGAATAGACATAGCCTCTTCC
>NZ_DBMEXE010000229.1:0-2501 GCF_056804935.1 Holdemanella sp.
AGCAACCCCCTTCATCAGAGAGTTGCTCTTTGTTTAATTCAATACAAAATGCTTCACTTTACTAGTGTAACCATCTTTTTCTTCTTAATTTTTTGGCGTAAGTTTGGCGTAAATGCGTAAATTTACAACCAAAAATTACTAATTTTTTTATCCTAGTAAAGCTTTGCACCTGCCGGAATGTGGTCATCAACCATCAGAAGATGAAGCTTTTCTTCGCCTTCTTCTTCATGAACAGCTGAGATCAACATACCTTCAGAATTGATACCCATCATCTTTCTTGGTGGTAGGTTTACAATCGCAATTGCAGTCTTTCCAACCAATTCTTCTGGTTCATAATATTCGTGAATTCCGCTTAAAATAACGCGATCTTTACGTTCTCCATCATCTAAAGTGAACTTTAATAGCTTCTTAGATTTTTCTACAGCTTCACAAGCTAGGACTTTAACAGCACGGAAATCTGACTTACTGAATGTTTCAAAATCTACCATATCTGTGAAGATTGGTTCGATTTTTACATTAGAGAAATCAACCTTTACAGGTGCAGCTTCCACTGGTTTTTTAGCTTCAGCTTTCTTGTTTGAATCCCCTAAGTTCTTCATGTGAGGGAATAATAATACTTCACGAATTGTTCTTTGATCCGTCAACAACATTACGAAACGATCAATTCCAAGTCCTACACCACCAGTTGGAGGAAGACCATATTCCAATGCTTCTACATAATCTGTATCCACTTCGTTGGCTTCATCATCACCTAATTCACGAAGTTCTAATTGTTTTTCGAAACGTTCTCTTTGATCAATTGGATCATTTAATTCAGAGAATGCGTTCGCATATTCGTGTCCACAAATGAACAATTCATAACGATCCGCAAATCTAGGATCTTTCTTATTCTTTTTAGCTAATGGAGAAATTGATGTTGGATGACCATATACAAATGTTGGTTGTACAATTGTTTCTTCAACATATTTTTCGAAGAATAAGTTGATGATGTGTCCAACTGTATTATGGATCTTTTCAACTTCAATATCATGTTCCTCAGCCAATTTAACAGCTTCTTCATAACTCATATCTTGCCAGAAATCTACACCACAAGCTTCTTTGATCGCATCAACCATGTGAATACGTTTAAAAGGAGCTTTTAATGATAATTGTGTTCCTTGATAAGTAATATCTGTAGTACCCAATACTTCATTAGCTACTGAATCAAACAATCCTTCAATCAAGTCCATCATTCCGTGTAAATCACTATAGGCAACATACGCTTCAACTGTTGTAAATTCAGGGTTATGCATCGCATCCATACCTTCATTACGGAATAAACGACCAATTTCATAAACACCTTCTAAACCACCAACGATCAAACGTTTCAATGGCAATTCAGTTGCGATACGCAAATAGAAATCCATATTTAATGTGTTGTGGTGCGTTACGAAAGGTCTAGCACTTGCACCACCTAAGATTGGTTGCATAACTGGAGTTTCAACTTCCACTAAACCTTGACCATCCAAATAGTGTTGGATTGCACGAATAATTTTTGGTCTTGTTAGTGCAATATGCTTAGCTTCTGGATTCATGATCAAGTCTACATAACGACGACGGAAACGCTCTTCAACATCTGTTAAACCATGGAATTTTTCTGGTAATGGACGAAGTGATTTTGAAAGGTGTGTATAGTTTTTAGCACGAACAGACAATTGTCCATGATCTGTTTTCATGACAGTACCCTCAATACCTACGATATCTCCAATGTCATTTTTCTTGAAGATTTCATATTGATCATCACCAATTTCATCTTTACGAACATAAATCTGAATTTGACCTTCACGATCCTGGATATTCATAAAACCAGCTTTACCCTGACGACGCTTCGTCATGATACGACCTGCAATCTTAACTGTTACTTGTAATTCATCTAATTCTTCTTTTGTCTTGTCTTCATAAGATGATTTGATAATACCCGAATTTGAAGTACGATCATAACGAGATCCAAATGGATCAATACCCATGTCGATCAAATCTTGCATCTTTTGACGACGAACTTGTTCTTGTTGCGTTAACTTTTCCATTGTTTTCTCCTTTTTCTTTTATCCATAAAAAAAGGCACTTGCCACAAAGGGACGAAGTGCTCGTGTTACCACCCTAATTTACCAGACAAATCACTTTGCCCAGCCTTAGTCACTGTCTATAAACAGCGCTTCCTTTAATGCAGGAAATACAAATAGCTCCAAGTCTTTATTCCCAATTAGTCCTACGCTTTTTTTCACCAACCAAAAGCTCTCTAAAGTATTTCTAAAAGGTACTCGCCCTCTTCATTGCCTTTTTATACGCTTTTATCCTACTAGACAATACACAATTTGTCAATTTAAGATTTATCCATATATCGAATATTTAATTCTTTAATACTGTTTTTAAATAAAACATCGATCTTGGCATAATATGTTTCTACATCCGGTTCAAAATTATGAGAAATCCAATACTTTAAAAAGTATAATAAATCATTC
>NZ_DBMEXE010000230.1:0-2499 GCF_056804935.1 Holdemanella sp.
GCCATAGTTCAATTCGTTTTAATCGACCATTATCTATGCAGGAAATGGAGCAAGTCATTTTAGATTTACAAAAGTGTAAACAACCATATCACTGTCCTCATGGAAGACCTACAGTTATTGTGATGAGTGATGGTGAGTTGAGAAAGGAATTTGAACGTGGATAGACAAAAAGTTTTAGCAATCGTAGGACCAACTGGAATTGGAAAAACAAGCCTTTCTGTATGGTTAGCCAAACAATTGGATGGAGAAATTATTTCCTGCGATAGTATGCAAGTATATAAAAAAATGGATATTGGCACGGCCAAAGTAACACAAGAAGAAATGCAAGGCATACATCATGAATTGATTGATGTTCAAAATTATAATGAACCTTACAATGTAAAGGTTTTTCAAGAAAAATGTCGTACAGCCATCGAAGATGTTGTAAAAAGAGGAAAGTTTCCTATTTTATGCGGAGGAACAGGACTTTATTTAAAAGCAGCATTATATGACTATGAATTTCAAGAAGAAAACGAAGATATCGCCTATACAACTTTTTTGAATTCGAAAACGAATGAAGAATTGGTCGCAATGTTAAAAGAAAAAGATGAAAAAGCTCTAGAAAAAATTCATCCAAACAATCGCAAGCGATTGATTCGTGCTCTACAAATTTGTCATAGTGGTACTTCAAAATCAGAACAAGAAGACAAACAACAACATATTCCATTATATGATGTGTATTTTTTAGGTTTAGATGTGAATCGAGAAATTTTACATGATCGAATCAATAAAAGAGTAGATATTATGTTCGAGAATGGTTTGGTCAAAGAAGTAGAAGATTTATTTACAAATCCAGAAACGTGGGAATATACAAGTTTTCAAGGAATTGGATATAAAGAGTTTAAAGATTATTTCTTAAAAGAAAAGAGTATCGATGAAGTAAAGACTGCTATAAAAACACATTCTAGACAATATGCGAAAAGACAATATACATGGTTTAAGAATCAGATGCCTGTACATTGGTTTGAAGCACAGAATAGAGATGAAATATATAGTGCAGTAAAGGAATGGTTGATGGATGAAGACAAATGAGAGAAGTGAATTGTTGCTGGGAAAAGAAGCATTAGAAACACTAAATGATAAGACAGTCCTTGTTGTTGGAGTTGGAGGAGTCGGTTCTTTTTGCGTAGAGGCCTTAGCAAGAACAGGGATTGGTCATTTAATTCTTATAGACAAAGATTGTGTGGAACCAAGTAATATCAATCGACAATTAGTAGCGACTTTAGATACAGTTAATGAAGTTAAAGTGGATGTATTAAAGAAACGAATTAGTACACTAAATCCTAATTGTATTGTAGATACATATGCATGTTTTTATGATCAAACAAAAGATGATGAGATATTTTCGCAACCCATTGATTTTGTCGTAGACTGCATTGATTCCATTCAGAGTAAAAAAGATTTGATGCAAGCATGTATTGATCGAAACATACCATTTTTATCAAGTATGGGAATGGCAAGACGTAAAGATCCTACAAAATTAGTAGTTACAGAAGTAGAAAAAACTAGTTATGATCCAATGGCTAAACAGATTCGTCAATGGAAGAGAAAAAATCGTATACGCAATAAGATCTGGGTGGTGGCATCTTTAGAACAACCGATTCCAGTAGAGTCAGGACAACCATTGCCTAGTGCTATTTTTGTACCAGCAAGTGCCGGATTGATACTTGCGAGTGAATGTGTACAAAGATTGATTGAGTCATAAAGAGGTAATAATTATATGAAGGATGTATTTATTGTAAATCCCAAATCAGGGAAAAACAGTCAATATGAATTAATACAAGAAGTCAAAGAGCATTTTCAAGGAAAACGTATTATCATTGAAAAAACAAAAGGTCCTGAACATGCAACGTTTATCGCAAAAAAGTATGCTCTATCCAATGAACCTGTGCATTTATATGTATGTGGTGGGGATGGCACTTTGCACGAAGTCATTAATGGGTGTGCTGAAAAAGAAAATGTGACTATTTCTGTGATTCCAATTGGAACGGGGAATGATTTTGTGAAATATTTCGAAGATTTAAAAAGAGAAGACTTTTTAAATCTGGCAAATTATTCAAATCCAGAATATATGGACTGTGATTTGATTAAAGTGAATGGAGAATATTCAATAAATACAGTTTCTTTTGGATTTGACGTGGAGGTTGCACGTCAGGTAAATGCACTAAAAAAGAATATAAAGACAGAAGGAATTATACCCTATGTTTTATCAACATTGATTAGTTTAAGAAAACCAATAGGTCAAGACTATCAAATTCAGATTGATACTAAAAAATTACCAAAAGGGAAATATGGATTCCTTGTGTTTGCGAATGGAAAATACTATGGTGGAGGATTTAAGCCGTGTCCAGATGCCAATATTGATGATGGCTGGATGGATGCATATATGAATGCTTATCCTTTCTTGAAGAGATATAATATCCCTTTTACCGTATATATTACTACTAATTTTATTGGAAA
>NZ_DBMEXE010000231.1:0-1179 GCF_056804935.1 Holdemanella sp.
TGCATGCAGAACACTTAGAAGCTGTTCATGGTGTAGGTCCACATACAATTAGTGTGCCTTGTGTAAAACATGCAGATGATATTGATCCAGAAGCGTTCGATAATAGTTTGGCTGATGATATCTTTGAAAAGATTGCAGCATGTATCCGTATTGCCGTTCCATATACAGGAATGATTATTTCTACACGTGAATCTCAAGAAGTTCGTGAAAAAATGCTTCACTTAGGTGTATCTCAAATTAGTGGGGCAAGTCGTACATCTGTTGGTGGATATACAGAAGAAGAGCGCCCTCATGATTCAGAACAATTTGATGTATCTGACCAAAGAACATTAGATGAAGTTGTGAACTGGCTGATGGAGTTAGGTTACATTCCATCTTTCTGTACGGCATGTTATAGAGAAGGAAGAACAGGAGACCGTTTCATGTCTTTGTGTAAGACAGGACAAATTCAAAATTGTTGTCATCCTAACGCATTGATGACTTTATGTGAATATTTAGTTGATTATGCGAGTGAAGATACAAAGAAGATTGGTTTTGAGTTGATTGAAAAAGAATTGAACAAGATTCCAAATGCGAAAGCTCAACAAATTGCTCGTGACAATGTGGATGCGATCAAGTCAAGCAATCGTAGAGATTTCAGGTTCTAATTATGTCTAATTTAAATAGTACGATAAGCGCGAATCGTACACACATTGGATTTTTCGGTTTAAGAAATGCTGGAAAATCCAGTGTAGTCAATGCGATTACCAACCAGAGTATGTCTTTAGTTTCTAATATAAAGGGAACTACGACAGACCCTGTCAAGAAATCAATGGAAATCTTACCGATTGGACCTGTTGTGATTGTGGATACGCCGGGTATGGATGATGAAGGTACTTTGGGTGAATTGAGAATTAAAAGAACGTTAGAAGTTTTAAAAACAATGGATATGGCCGTATTGGTAGTTGATGCGAATGTAGGTCTACAAAAAATAGATTTGGATTTGATTGACATGTTTAAAGAAAATAAATTACCTTATTTTATAGTTTTTAATAAGTGTGATTTGATTGAAGAAAAGAAAGAACTGGCTTCTAATGAAATCTATGTGAGTGCTCTAAACAATGACAATATAGATGGATTAAAGCAATTGTTGGCTAGTGTCGCAAAGAAACAGGAAGAAAAGACAATTATTGGTGATTT
>NZ_DBMEXE010000231.1:1189-2482 GCF_056804935.1 Holdemanella sp.
TGATTTAATTGATCCGGGCGATGTTATTGTGCTTGTTATTCCAATTGATCAATCGGCTCCTAAAGGAAGATTGATTTTACCTCAACAACTTGTATTAAGAGATATTTTAGATCATCATGCGATTGGTATGACTTGTCAGGTAGAAGAATTGGATGCAACCTTAAAGAAGGTTACTCCAAAACTGGTTATTACAGATTCCCAGGCTTTTAACAAGGTAAGTCAAATCGTAGATAAATCTATTCATTTAACTTCTTTCTCTATTCTTATGGCACGCTTAAAAGGAAGCTTATCTACAGTGCTTGAAGGGGCCAATCAATTGGATCATCTTCAAGATGGGGATTGTGTATTGATTAGTGAAGGGTGTACGCACCATAGACAGTGTGGTGATATTGGTACGGACAAGCTTCCAAAATGGATCTTGAATTATACAAAGAAGAATATAACTTTTGAATTTACTTCTGGACAAGGATTTAAAGAAGATCTTTCGAAATATAGTGTTGTGATTCATTGTGGTGCATGTATGTTGAATGAAAAAGAAGTGCAGTCTCGCGTAAAGGAATGTAAGAAACAGCATGTGCCATTCACAAATTATGGTATTGCGATTGCGAAAATGAATGGGATATTAGATCGTTCAGTAGAGGTGTTTTAAGATGAAGAAAATATATATATCAGCCGATATTGAAGGTATTTGGGGAAACAGTAATCCGGCAAATACAGCTAAGAATGGATACTTATATTCTGAATATTGTACAAATATGATGAATGAAGTAAATCTTGTGATTGATTTATTGTTTCAAAATGGTGTAGAAGAAGTTGTGGTCAATGATAGTCATGGAAATATGGATAATCTTCTTCCTTCAAAATTAGATCCTAGAGCTGCTTTTGTGTCCGCAAATGGAGCTTATAAGGAATTTGGGATGATGGAAGGTTTAGATGATTCTTTTGATGGAGCATTATTTATTGGATATCATTCTCGATGTAACTCACCAGGCGTTATGGCTCATACGATTTGGGGTACTATGGTACGAAAAATTGTAGTAGATGGGAAAGAACTTGGTGAAAGTGGCATAAATCGATTGTTGGCAAACGAATTTGGAGTGCCAGTTATCTTAGCAAGTGGTGATAGTGAATATGGTAAGCAGGTAGAAGAAGAACTTGGTTGTGTATTTGTGGAAACAAAGAAAACATTAAACAATCAGTGTGCTTTGTGTTGTAGCTTTAATGAGTTGAAGAATAGATATACATATGGTATTCAAGAAGCTTTAAAAGTAGATGAAAAACCAGCTGTATCTT
>NZ_DBMEXE010000232.1:0-2478 GCF_056804935.1 Holdemanella sp.
AATATACAAAAAAAGACAATTTCATTTCGAAAATTGCCTATATACAATAAAAAGCCTATGTCCTTACGAAAAGGTATAGGCTTTTGTCAACAATCTGAAGAAAAGAACAAATCTTTTCTCTTAATGCGTTTCTCCAGAAACCACTTTAATATCCGTATCACTCTCTAACATAGCTTCTACAGACAATTCAATGGCTTTAGCAATATCTTTTAAATTCATTCCAGGAGTTCCTGCTGGCTGATTTACTGTTTGTTCAGTCGCAAAAGGTACATGCATAAAGCCACCTTTTACATCTTTAAATTCTGTATGACAATAATGCAATACAGAATACATTACATCGTTACAAACATAAGTACCTGCTGTATAACTAACACTTGCTGGAATTCCATTTCCCTTCATTTTTTCAACCATTCTAAATACAGGAAGCATTGTAAAATAAGCTTCTGGCCCATTTTCTACAACACTTGTCTGTAAAGGTTGATTGCCTTCATTATCGGCAATTCTGGCATTTCTAAAGTTAATACCCACCCATTCTGGTGTGACTTGACTTCTTCCTCCTGCTTGACCAATACACAATACAAAATTTGGCTGATTCTCTTGAATCGCTTCATAAACTGCATCTGGCCCTTTTTGAAATACTGTAGGAATTTCTTTCTTAACGATTTTTGCCCCACCAATTTCATCCGGCAATAATTTAACAGCTTCATAAGCTGGATTGATTTTTTCTCCTCCAAAAGGATCAAAACCTGTAATTAATACTTTTTTCATAACATTTCATCTCCTATGACATCATGATCATCATGACAATTTGTACCACTAACATAATTACGGCAACAAGCACTTGTTTTTTAATGACACCATTTTTATCTTTCATTTCTAAGATTGCGACAGGAACCATATTAAAGTTTGCTGCCATTGGCGTACATAGTGTACCACAATATCCACAAGTTAATGCTAGAGATCCAATCACTACTGGATCTGCTCCATATTTAAGGACAAAAGGTGCCCCAATACCAACTGTCATTACGGTAATTGCCGCAAAAGCATTTCCCATGATCATGGTAAATACCGCCATGCCAATCGCATAAACAATAATTCCAATTGTAACATTGCCTGCAGGAATAATATTAGATACTAAACTAGAAATGACATCTCCAACACCTGCAGCTGTAAATACGGCACCTAAAGCAGCAAGTAACATTGGAAGCATACTTAATGGTCCAACCACATCCATCATTCTACGACAATCTTTTAAGAAGACACTTGGTGTATTTGATTTTGAATAGATACGCAAAATGATCATGGCTACAAAAACACCTACACTCATTCCAACTAATGGTGAAATCTTTGTGAAGAAAGCTGCAAGTAATGCGAACAAACCAATACATACAGCTGGAACAAATACTTTTGCACCAATTTTCTTGTTGTTTTGTTCCATCTCATCAAGAGTAGGTTCTGGCTCATTACCAGGTGAAACTTTCTTTAGAATTGGAGGTAAAACCAAGATAATCAATAAGATACCATCAGCCAAGGCAGGTAACCATTTGCCTAGCACAAACATAACTCCTAGATCAAACCAGAAAACAAACGAACCAACACTGTTTTTATTTTCTTTATCTTTTAAATTTTTAAAGGCAACATAAATAGAAATCAATCCAATTAGACAATACATGACTTCTAATAGTTTTTCTGAAAGTGTAACATCTACACTCGTATAAAATTGAATTGGATTCATTATTTAGTCTCCTTTCTAGATAATTGTTTATCTTTAAGATAGTAATACACAATCGCAACAGCTACAGCAATAATTGCCACTGGAATTTGTACTTTCATTAAATCGACCAATTCAACATTGTATCCTAAGCCAGCTAATGTAGATTGCACTAAGATCATTCCACTTGTTCCTACAAACAAAACTTGCCCAAAGAACCATGCGATATTTTCCATACCACTTGCCATTCCTTTTAAGTTTTCTTCATACTTTTCACTGATCTTTTTACCATTTTTCTTAGCTGCAGCAGTCGCCATAGGCAATACAATAGGACGAACAAATCCGGCAACGCCACCAAAGCTTACATTAAATGCCGCAAAGACTAGACGGAATACACCATAAATTGCAAGAACAACACCGGCTGATGCATTTTTAAATTTCTTCATTAAATTAGCTGCTGCTTGTTTTAAACCATTTCTTTCCAGAGTTCCCGTAACTACCATAACCATCACAAACACGCACATACTGCGGTTAGCGACGAAGCTTGATCCAAGTGTTTCCAAGAAAGTAACTGGATCCATACCTGCAACAAGTGCAGTCACAATAGCGGCAATCATAATAATCAAAATCGAATCCAATTTTAATACAAATCCGATTACAACAATTAGAATGCCTAATAATTTCAATAATTTCATAATCTTTCATTCTCTCTTTCATATTTCTTACAGATATTTACATCTGAAATTATATCATATTCTTCAACAAAA
>NZ_DBMEXE010000233.1:0-2121 GCF_056804935.1 Holdemanella sp.
AATGTAAGCGCAAAAGCTTTACTTCCAAAACCTAAAACAGAAGAAGAAAAAACAGAAGCGTAAAAGTTAGGAACTCGTTAAAAACGAGTTCTTTTTTCTTGACTATGTGGTAAAATAGTTGGGTAGAGGTGAAAATTATGGATTTTAATACAGAAGTACTTAAATATAAAGACGATTTCTTAAAAGACTTAAACACACTTGTATCGTATGAAAGTGTTCGTGATGAATCAACGAAAGCTGAAAATGTTCCTTTTGGAAAAAACTGTCGTGACGTATTGGATGCCATGTTAGATATGGCTAAGCGCGATGGCTTTGAAACCAAAGACATTGATGGATATGCAGGCGTTGTTGAATATGGTCAAGGAGAAGAAACATTTGGTGTTTTAGGACACTTGGACATTGTGCCACTAGGAGAGGGATGGACAAAAGATCCTTTAAAAGTAACGTTAGAAAATGGCTACATCTTTGGACGTGGTGTTATGGATGATAAAGGTCCTGCATTAGCTGGATACTATGCATTAAAGATGATTCGTGACTTAAACATTCCTTTGAAAAAAAGAGTCATGCTGATTACAGGATGCGATGAAGAATCTGGTATGGAATGTATGAACTACTATGTGGATCATGCCGAAGTTCCTCAAATGGGATTTGTACCAGATGCCAATTTCCCAGTTATTTATGGTGAAAAAGGTGGCTTACATGTTGGCTTAGTAAGTAGTGATGCAACTGTCATCAAGAAACTTCATGCGGGAAGCCGTCCAAATATTGTGATTGGTAAAGCCGATGTCACAGTGGATGTCATGAGTTATCAACAAGAAGATTTATTTAAATTCTATTGTGCTACGCAAGGCGTTAAGGGTTCCATCAAAAGAAGTGAAGATGGCGTAACTTTACATATTGATGGTGCATTTGCGCATGCAGCTATGCCATATAACGGTGTAAATGCCGCTGTCTTATTGTTGAACTTTATTGGTGAAGCCTATGATGATCAACTTTCAAAAGATTTATATTTCTTACTAAAAGACTGGATGGGTAAACCGGTAGGTATTGAAAAAGATGGTTTATATATGTCTTTCTTGACAATGAATACAGGTATTGTCAATATGGAAAACAATGAAACAGATATCTTAATTGATATTCGTTATCCAAATGATACGAATGCCGATGAAATCATGGCAAAATTTGATGCAGCTTGTGCAAACTTGACTTCAAATATCAAAGCAGAAAATCGTGGAGATTCAAAACCATTATTCGTAGACCCAGATTCTCGTTTAGTGAAAGATTTAATGAGTGTCTACCAAAAATACACAGGCGATACTTTCTCTTGTCCAATCACAATTGGTGGTGGAACGTATGCTCGTAAATTTGAAAACTTTGTATCGTATGGACCAGAACTTCCAAATGAAGTGATTGAAACCGATGCGTTTGTAGGAGGATGTCACCAACGTGATGAAGGTATTAAATTAGATAACTTGTTGCAGGCTATCTGTATTTATGCCGATGCGATCGTGACATTGTGCAGCTAATATGAGAATGCGTAAAGTAAAGTGGGCAACAGACTATTTGCCTACTGCGAGTTGTTTAGTAAAAGAACCATCCAAACAAGCAGGAAACTGGAAAAAGTTATTGGATACAGATACTTTACATATCGAAATTGGGTGTGGTAAAGGAAACTATTCTTTAGATATGGCTAAGATGTATCCAGACACTGGATTTATTGCGATTGAAAAGAATGAGAGTGCTGCAGGTATTGCCGCTAAAAAATACGATGAGGATACAGAAAAGAAACGTTTGAAACTGATTCAAGATGATGCGAGTTCCATTGGAGAATGGTTTGGTCCGCGTGAAGTGGATGTGATTCACTTGAATTTCTCGGATCCATGGCCTAAAAAGCGCTATGCGAAAAGACGTTTATCCAGCACTACTTTTTTAGATCAATACAAGCGTATTTTATCTTTCAATGGTGAAATCCAAATGAAGACCGATAACAGTGCTTTATTTGAATATAGCTTGATTGAATTTCAAAATGCCGGTTTTAAGATGGTTGAAATCAGTGTAGATTATCGTCGTGAAAAACATGATGAAGATGCGATTACAGAATATGAACAAAAATTCATTTCT
>NZ_DBMEXE010000233.1:2131-2463 GCF_056804935.1 Holdemanella sp.
ACTGAACTTCGTAATAAAGACGAATTTTTAAACGCATTAAAAAATTCAGGCATTCAAGTGATGATGTTTACAGCATTTTGGTGTCCAGACTGTATGTACATCAAACCTTTCTTGCCTGAAATCGAAGAACAATTTAGTGATTTACAGTTCTATTCTTTGAATCGTGATCAATGTATGGATATTGCGGTTGAATATGAAGTGATGGGGATTCCTAGCTTTATATGTTTCAAGGATGGAAAAGAAATATCAAGATTTGTTTCTACACTTCGCAAGACAAAAGAAGAAATAGAAGCATTTCTGAAGCATACAATAGAAAGTGAGAAGGAAATATG
>NZ_DBMEXE010000234.1:0-2461 GCF_056804935.1 Holdemanella sp.
ATTTTATCTCCTTTTTATACCTTTATTATACCACAATTATCCCATTGTTTAGGAATTAAATATTCTAACGCTTGACTCGCTACACCATTAAACTTACGCTCAGGTATACCCAGATAGTAGCCTTGCCCATAATGTACATGTAAGTTACATATACATTCTAATTCTTCTTGTGTTTCAATGCCTTCTGCGATTAATTTCAATCCCATTTCATCACAATAATTCACTAATAATTTCATCATACTTTGTTTAGACTTACTTAAATGAATATTACGTACTAATTCAATATCGGCCTTTAAATAATTGGGCGTTGTATTCACAACACGATTTAATCCAGAATACCCAGCTCCAACATCATCTAAAGCAATCTGATACCCTTGATCAATATAGTGATTCATAATGGATTGAAGCAACACATAGTTTTCAATGTCAGTTCTTTCCGTAATTTCAAAGACAATGTCTTCATTTAATAAACCAAACTTTTCTAATTTTCGATTGGTAAAACCAGAAATAAAGTTAGAATCTTGAAAGATCTTTCCATCCACATTTAAGAATATTTTTGTTTCCAAAGGCTTATTCACGGATGTCTCTAAAGCTTTATCTCGACAAAGCTTCTCTAGTTTCCATACATAGCCATATGCTTCAGCTACTTTAAATAATTCTTCTATATTCATGTACAATTCTTTATTTCCAATCCGACTTAACGATTCATAGGCTACGACTTGACATGTTTCTAAATCTACAATGGGTTGAAACACAGGATAAACAGCTTTTGTATCTAAAATTGTCAATAGTGCTTGTTTTTTCTTGTTCACAATTATGAGATTACCAAAGATTTATTAATGAATATACAAACTGAAATTAATTCTTTGTAAAATATGATACACTATTCTTAAGCATAGACACACTTAAAGGAAAATAATATTATGAAAACAATTCAAAGAACACTCGGGATTTTTATAATCCTTTTTTCCATGCTTATTTCACCGGTTCAGGCAAAGGAAAACACATCATCAAACTGGATGCAAAGTATTTCAGGAGATACAAAGCTTGGTGCATTACGATTCCAGGTACACATGATTCAGCCACACAATATGTTAGTTTGAGTCCAATCTTTCAATGTCAAGATACAGACATTAAAACACAACTAGAAAATGGCTATCGCTATTTAGATATGCGCTTGGTTTTAAAGAATGATAATCTTATCTTGAAACACAACTTTGCCAAGTGTAGAAAATCCAAATCTTTCTTTTCTACACCACTCACTTTAGATGATGTATTAGAGGATATTTATACTTTTCTAGACAAACATCCATCTGAAACCGTTATCTTTTGTGCGAAGAAAGAAAATAGGGGTATTTAAAGGAATATGATTGGCAGAAAAAGAATTATGGTATCTTCATTGTTGATTTTGCAGATCAAGAATTAGCGCACAAAAGTTATTTGACAAATTAAAAGAGTCAAAGCACTTTAATTCGCTTTGACTTTCTTTTGTCTTAATATTTCAAAACTAAATACAGCAGCAGCACTAGCTGAATCTAAGGCATTTCTAAAATCTCTACCGTATTCTACGACAATATTTTGTTTGGATGCTGCCGTAATGGTTGAGCTAAGCCCTCTTAAGGCGCCGCCTAAACATAAACAGAAATCCGATTCAAAAGTATAGTCATAGAGTCCTACGGCATCTTTTCTGTGGGCACACAAAATAGGAAGTTCATTCTTTTTACAATAGTCTACTAATTCTTCATCTGAATCTACAAAATAGATCGGTAGTTTTTCATAGGCACCGGCACTTGCCTTTAAAATGGTTTGTTCGGCAAAGCTCCAGTCTCGTTTTGGAAGAATCATCGCATCACATCCAGATGCATAGAGAGTCCTTGAAATACTTCCCAAATTATATGGATCTTCTACGCCGTCGATGTAACAAAGAAATCCATGGACATGTGTTTCAATAAGTTGAGGAATCTGTTTTTCTTCAGCTATAAGTAAAATACCTCCATGTGTTTTCCCTGTTGCCAATTCATTGATTTCATCACGCGAACAAAAAACGACTTCACAGCCACGACTTTTGGCAATTTTAGCCAAATATCTTGTATCTTTTGTATTTTTTTTCTTATCAATATATAGTTTTTTACAATCTCGAGACCTTGCTTCTAATAGGGCTTTGCAGGAAATGGCCCCTTCAAATATTTTTTCCATACGACTATTATAATGGCTTTTATAATTTTTTTCTAGATGCTATTATATATGGTATGGAAGGAGTCTTACTTAAATGCATTTTAAATTAACCCAAGAAATGAAGCAGCGAATCATCGTTTATTCTACGTCTTTCATTATCGCAATCTTATTTTTTACAATATTGAATAAATTTAAGGACATTAAACGAGCCATTCAGTTTATATTAACGATACTATTTCCTTTCCTTCTTGGAATTGGATTGGCGTTTATATTAAACAATCCACAA
>NZ_DBMEXE010000235.1:0-2378 GCF_056804935.1 Holdemanella sp.
GTGCGGTTCTGTGAGGGGCTTTTGAGACTTGAACCTCTCATCGCGAAATTATTTTATATTGATGAAAGGGGTGAAGGTCGAGACAAAGTCTACTCGACGATGTTATGTCTTTAAAAGATTGGATTCAAGAAAGTAATAATATAGTATTTTTTGGTGGTGCTGGAGTGTCTACAGAAAGTAACATTCCAGATTTTCGTAGCGACAATGGATTATATAAAAAGAAGTATCCATATCCGGCTGAGATTATGTTGTCACATAGTTTTTATTTAAGTCATCCTAAAGAATTCTTTGATTTTTATTTTAATCAGATGATTTATCCAGATGCCCAACCTAATAAGGCACATTATGCTCTTTCAAAACTTGAAAAAATGGGAAAGCTAAAAGGGATTGTGACACAGAATATTGATGGCTTACATCAGATGGCAGGCTCTAAAAAGGTCTATGAATTACATGGAAGTGTTTTAAGAAATACTTGTACACATTGTCAAACAAAATATTCTCTAGAGGATATGATGAAACTAAGAGATAATGAAGGTATTCCTAGATGTAGCAAGTGTGGTGCCATCATTAAGCCAGATGTTGTTTTGTATGAAGAAGGCTTAGATGAATATACATTGTACTCGGCTATTCATGCGATTGAGCAGGCAGATCTTTTAATTGTAGGTGGTACAAGTCTTGTCGTATATCCTGCGGCTGGTTTAATTAACTATTTTCATGGCAAACATTTGGTTTTGATCAATAAAGATAGTACGAATATGGATTCAAAGGCGGATCTTGTGATTCATGATTCGATTGGTAAGGTTTTAGATGATTCACTATGTGAAGTTTATGTGAAATAAACACTAAACTTGAAATTTAGACATAAATAAACTAAAATTTTATCATGTCAGAAAGAAACAAGAAATCTTTTATCCGTGATGGATTATATAACATAGAAAGAACAATGCAGTTAGACCCGGCAGCACATTCAAAATGGGAAGTGTTTTGGTTGTATCCACATATTAAGGCAATTGGTTTACATCGTATTGCCCATTGGTTTTGGGTGCATAATCATACATTTATTGCGCGTTGGGTAAGCAATCGAGCAAGGCATTGGACAGGAATTGAAATTCACCCTGGTGCTGTGATTGGTCGTGGCTTGATGATTGATCATGGTATGGGAGTTGTGATTGGTGAAACGGCAATTATCGGGGATGATTGTCAGCTTTATCATGGTGTCACACTTGGTGGTACAGGAAAGCAACATGTCAAAAGACATCCAACTTTAGAGGATGGTGTATATATTGGCTGTGGCGCAAAATGTTTAGGAAATATCACTTTGAAAAAGGGGTGTCGTGTAGGGGCAAATGCGGTCGTCTTAAAAGATGTTCCTGAAGGGGCAACTGCAGTAGGTATTCCTGCAAGAATTATAGAGAAGAAATAGGTGGTTGTATGTGGAAATATCGTTGTAAATCCCATTTAATAGCTTTAGTTGTAGCTTTTTTAGTTGGACTTTGCTTAAGTGCGGTTGTATTTGCGAGTGGTATAGATATGAGTTCGGATATGTTGTCGAGTTCATTAAGTTCTGTGCCAGGTGTAGATACAGAATCACTGAAACAGGTTTTAACGTATCTACAAAATAATATGTGGATCTTATATGTAGGTGATGCCTTATTGATTTCAGGAATCATCAATATCATTTATATTGGACAATATGTAACATCACGATTCAACATCAGCCCATGGATCGTTATGTGTTTGATTTTCTTTTTACCTGAATACATGATCTATATAGGTGCCATTTTGGTTGTGCCTGCATTTATTGTATGTATTTATGGAATGTTAAGTTTACGTAAAAACATTTCGAAAGAACGTCGCGAATTTAATTTTACAAGTGATGATGAATTGGTTCGTATGTATAAGATTCATCATGAATTGGATGAGTCTTATAAGGATCTTGCAAAGACTTGTCGTAAAAATGTGCGTAAATTAACAGGTATTTATGCGTTAGGTATTGTTGCCCTATTTGCGATTTTAATTGCCGTGAATAACATGATGCTTCTAGCTGTATTGTTGATGTTCTACTTATTTGCGTTTAATTTAGTGTTACGTTATCGTGCTGTATCACTTTTACCAATCACAAAATTATTATATGAAGATTGTAATCCGGAGGCTTGTGCGAGTGCCATTATTTACTATTGCACAAATTCAAAGGGACATACACGCTTGAGCCAGCACACATTGCTTGCACAATGCTTGATTTATTTAAATGATGCTGAACTTGCTCAAGATGTATTGATTAGTTATCCGCGTAAGGATGCATCGAGTTCTTTACAATATTGGTCATTGATGTCTTACATCTATTATATGTTGAAGGATGAAGAGGCTTTATCTCGTTG
>NZ_DBMEXE010000236.1:0-2378 GCF_056804935.1 Holdemanella sp.
TATATGACTTTGGATTTCTTCGACTACTTAGTCCACCATTTAAATCATATGTAATCTTATATTGACTTACTTGCCAATGAGCATATAAAGTACAAGACTCATGAATGGGTTCATCCAAGTTATAACGCCAACGATAATCACAATCCCAGAACCATCCATCAAAGGTATATCCAACTCGAACTGGTGGCTTTAAATCCCCCAATAAACCATGTTCATCCGTACATATATCCATATAATTGGCTCCACCACACGTTTCAAAGTGGATAACTGGACATTCTTTATAAATAGCTGTCAATATAACAGGTTCATGAATGCCTGCTGGTAAACTTGTTATAATTTCACCATTCAACTGCCAACCTACAAACATAACGCCCTTCTTAAATGCCGGATACAACAATAATTCTTCCGATTCAATGCATGTATATCTCGGATTACGACGCGACATAACTCCGCCGTCCACATCATATTCAATGGGATACCAAATAGGAATCCATTTATCATATAAAGTCACAGAATGAGGAAGAACACCACCTGGATTTAATCTTTTTGTACACTCTTTATCTATATACCAACCAACAAATTGGTAACCTTCTCTTTTTTCACTCATCAAATATCACCTGCCCATTATTTTATCACAAATAGAAAAACTTCTAGGAAAATTTCTAGAAGTTATTCAAATAATTATATAAACTGTTCCCAAAAGTCATTTCCATAAGTTCACTTGCGATTTCTTTACTTTGAATCCGCATAATATGATCTTCTACATCTTGTTTACCTAATAAATTTATATTTCCATACCATACAATTTCCTGATCAATAATCGCAAAATGTTCACAATTATCTTCTGCCGATTTTAGATAAAAACCAGATTGTCTCATTTCTTCTAACAACTGCATTCTATAATTTGAACTTCCAAACCTAATTTTATCAGGCATCCAAGAAACTACGGTTACTTCAACTCCACTTTCCATCTTTTCTTTGATCAATTTAGTAAATTCTACAACTCTATCGCCAGATAATGAAGGACTGGATACAATAATATTCTTATTAGAACACAATAAATCTTGACTATACGTATCGTAATAATTACTTGCATCATATATAGATTGAGAAATTTGCGATTCACTTTTTATGCCGTTAGTATCTGAAATTAATTCATAACCTGATTTTTTATAGGCCTTTAATCTTTTTCCGTACATTCGATCAAACATCGGAATATGGACATCTACATAATCATATACAAGTATTGTATCTTTTTTATCATATAGTCGATGAATTCTTCCTGTAAATTGTTCTATAACACTACTACTAGCTACAGGCATTGCTAGAAACAAAGTATCTAATCTATCAAGGTCAAAGCCTTCTCCAACGAGCGATCCTGTCGCAATTAATATCATAGTTTTATCTTCAGGTACACTTTTCATTAATTCAACAATATGATTATTTTCTTTTTTTGATTGACTTCCTATCAACAAGAAAACAAAATCTGCCACACCTTCTAATTGTTGATATAGCTTCTTACAATGATTTACATATTTAGACAAAACCACAGGCGTACGATTTTTTTGAATACAATCTTTTATATCCTGAACAATCATTTGATCTCGCAAATCATTATCTCGTAATATTGAGTATGCTTCATTTGGATTCTTTTCATCTTTCATCATTCCTCTTGGTGCAACCACATGTGTAAACCGAGGATATAACAAACGAGGAATCCCTTGTTGTTTTGCTTGTTCTTTTGCGGAATATTTATGTCGTATTGGACCAATAAGCATAAAATTCATCTTATCCAATTGATCCGTTCGATCAACGGCTGTAACACCATACACATACTTAGCTTTAATTTCTTTTAAAACAGCACTTTCTGTATTTGAAGCCGCATGATGACATTCATCCACAATGATCATGCCATACTCATTCAACAGTTTATGAAATTTTCCCTTTTTACATATAGAACCAGCCATTGCGATATCAATTATACCTGTCATAGAATCATGAGATCCCTGTAAAGTACCTATCAATGATTTTCTCTTTTTGATCAAACCTTTAGGTGTCGTATATTCAGGTAACTCTTCATTTATATCCAAAAATGTCTGCAGCTTATCTTTCCATTGTTCTAATAAAGATGAACTCTCCAACAAAATTAATGTATTCACTTTCTTTGTCGCAATTAAATCCGCACAAAGAACAGTCTTACCAAAAGCAGTAGCCGCTAATAAAATACCATTATCATGCTCAATCATTTTATTTAGAGCTACATTTTGTTCAGGTTTTAACTCTCCCTTAAAAGTAACATCAATACTTCTTCCTTGTTGCCTTTTATCATCAATCATCATTTGAATCTCAGCATTCTTATTATACGAAATTAAAGCATC
>NZ_DBMEXE010000237.1:0-2367 GCF_056804935.1 Holdemanella sp.
GTTCAAGTGTCTTATTCATTTTTTTCTCTAACATCTCTTTCAATCTTGATAATTGATCTTCATCTAGTTTTGATGCACTCGTTACTTTAACGATTTCAATTCTATGTTTCTTTCGATAACACTCTTCATACGCATCACTGATTTTATCAAGATGAGAAAGTTCATTATGCTCATTTAACACAAGCAAGAAACGAAATACAGTTGTATCTAATTCGGATTCGAAAGCTGTTTGGATGATTTCCTTTTTCTTTACTCGAGGAATACTTGGATGTGCTAGAATCTTGCTTAATTCTGGTACTGAAGTAATCACTTGCGCTACTTGCTTTAGCTCTGACATCCAAGCCATTTCTTGCTTTGAATCTTGTGCTAATTCAAATAGAGCCTGGGCATAAGGCGTGTAATCTACCATTGTTTATCGCCTGCCTGTTCAATAAAATCTTCCACAAACTGCTTCTGTGTTTCTTCATCCATTTCTTTTTTAATCAACTGACTCGCTGCGCTTAATGCGACATCGCTAATTGCTTTTTTCATTTCTTTTTGAGCGTCACGCTTCTGACGTTCGATATCTTCATTTGCGTTTTTCTTAATACGCAAAGCTTCGTCATTTGCTTCTTTTATAATCTGCTGTTTTTCTTGATCCGCATGTGCTCTAGCTGAAACAAGAATGGTATGAGCTTCTTGCGATACATTACGCAATTTTTCATCATACTGTTCTTTAACATCTTCAGCCTGCTTTTTAATAGCTACTGAAGAATCGATATTTTCTTGAATTAAATCTTGTCGTTTTTGAATTAATGTTAGTAATTTTTCCCAAAAGAATTTTTTGGCAAACATTACAATCAAAAAAGTAGAAATACAAACTAAAACAACATCGGTCAATGAAATTCGCAAATAATTGTCAATATTAAAGTCAATCATTACCGATTCTCCTAATCATTAACCTTTGATGAAAATCAATAAAATCGCAATGATCAAAGCATAGATACCTGTTGTTTCGGCTAAGGCGATACCTAATACCATGATAGATTGAATTTTACTTGCTGCATCTGGGTTACGACCAACGCTTTCTGCACCTTTACTAGCTGCAATACCCTGACCAATACCAGGACCTAAACCAGCAATCATCGCAATACCTGCACCTAAGCAAGCCATACCACGTACGAAAAATTCATTAAACATTTTATTTTCCTCCTATTTATTAATCTTCTTGAATCGCCACTTGCTGTCCTAAGAAGAACGAGCTTAGTGTAAAGAAGATATATGTCTGAATTACACCTGAGAATATATCAAAATACATATGTAAAAATGGCGTTACTAATAATCCTAACAATCCTATTGGCATCAACATTTTAATCAATGTATACACCAACATAGAAATGATATATCCTGCCAAAATATTACCAAATAAACGCATTGTTAATGAGATAGGCAGCGCCAACTCTCCTATGACATTCAATGGTGTCAACAAGAACATCGGCTCTGTCAACTCTTTCATTCGTGCTAATAATCCACCTTTTTTAATACCATTACCTTGGATCATCAACCACATTGTGATAGCCAATGTCGCATTAAAACTTACATTGCTTGTTGGATTTTGAAGCCCAATCAAACCAATCAAGTTACTTACAATCATCATCACAATCAAAGTGCCAAACATAGGAATATATTTCTTTGTAGTTTCCCTTAAGTTATCTTTAATTACGTAAAGCACTAAGTTGTAGATCTCCTCACAAATATACACAATCCCTTTACTAGCTTTTGAAGGATCTTGTTTTTCAATTTTCTTCCCTGCAAAGTAGAAGAAGAACGCAAAGAAAACACAAATTCCAAGCCATACAAGAATAGATTGTTGAATCTGTAAAGAGAACTTTCCAATGTGAATGATAATTGCACTTACATCACTCATGGAAATCCTCCTTTTCTTTTAGTGCATATAAAAGAATAGCTCCTTTATTGCACATAAGCCCAACAAGAACTGCCAAAATTGGCAACTCCATTAATTGACAAATAACTAAAACTAGACCATACATAAGATATCTTTTCATATATTCTTGTGTACCTATCTTTTTTCCAGCTATTTCATCTGTTGGAATATTTAAAGCCATTTGAACAATCTTACGATACCCCACTAAACCTGTAAGACAACCTATCCAAACCGCTATAAATACTTGAATCATTTGAGAATGAAAAATCATTGCACAAGCTATAGAACAAAACAAACTAAATATCAAAGTATACTTTACTATTTTTTTATTCATTTGCTGCATTGCTTTACCTCGATTTTTTTATTAATAAGACACATTTAATAAATTAGGATATAAAGCTAAAATCAACACTCATACAACGTCTTATATAAATTGACTTCTG
>NZ_DBMEXE010000238.1:0-2361 GCF_056804935.1 Holdemanella sp.
TATACAAAGGCAACAGATCGTTTTGGTAAAACAACAGAAGGCAGTTCAATGATCGATTTCGATGCTGAAGAAATTCGTCGTGGATTATCTGTTTATACAACAATTGTTCCAATTGAATGGGAAGATAGTAAAATTAATTTCATTGACACACCAGGTTATTTAGACTTCGTTGGTGAAAAACAAGGTGGTTTTGCGGTAGGTGATTCAAGTTTAATCGTAGTTAATGCCAAAGATCCTTTACAATCAGGAACTAAATTGGCTTATAAACAAGCTATAGCTGAAAAGAAGCCTACAATTTTCTTTATCAATAAGTTAGATGAAGAACACACAAGTTTTGATGCAAGTTATCAAGCATTGCGTGAAGAATTTGGTAAGAGTGTTATTCCATTTGAAGTTCCTATCGTTGAAGATGGAAAAATTGTCGGATCTGTAAATATCATTAAAAATAAAGCTTGGTATTATAGTCCGGAATTAGCTGATAAAGCATGCCCAGTACCTGAATCTATGCAAGAAGAAGTGGCTCTTTATAAAGATCAGATTGCCGAAGCGGTTGCGATGGGCGATGATGAATTAATGGAAAAATTCTTCTCTGGTGAAGAATTTAGTGATGCAGAATTAAAACGTGGTGTGCGTATTGGTGTACGTAATGGAGAAATTTGTCCAGTATATTCTGGTAGTGCAGTCAATTCAATTGGCATCCAACGTTTGATGGATTTAATCGTTAGTTATTTCCCAACATACTCAGAAAGAGGTATGTACACAGCTACAACTCCAAATGGTGTTAAAGTTGAATTGTTGACAAGTGAAACAGAAGTTTTAACAGCACAAGTATTTAAAACGATTATGGACCCATTTGTTGGAAGAATCAGTTATGTAAAAGTATTGAGTGGTGTACTTGCAGCTGATAGTACAGTTGTGAATGCCAATAATGGTAAACCTGAAAAAATCAGTCAAATCTATATCGTTAAAGGTAAACACCAGACAGCAGCTGGTAAATTGTTTACTGGAGATATTGGTGCTTTAGTAAAACTACAAAATACTAGAACAAACGATACATTGTGTGATAAAGGCAAATTGTTGATGGCAGATCCAATCACATTCGATACACCGATGTATGGACAAGCTGTTGTACCTAAGACTAAAAATGACGAGGATCGTTTATCAAATGGACTTGCTCGTTTACAGGAAGAAGATCCAACATTTAAAGTTGTAAACAATCCAGAAACAAAAGAAACAGTGATTTATGGTGTGGGTGATCAACACTTAGATGTCATTGTAAATAAATTAAATTCTAAATTTAAAGCTGAAGTTGTTTTAAGTGATCCAAAAATCACATATCGTGAAACAATCACAAAGACAGCTGTTGGTGAAGGTCGTCATAAAAAACAATCTGGTGGACATGGTCAATTTGGACATGTATTTGTAGAATTTAGTCCAAATCCAGATGAAGAAGAAATGGTATTTGCAGAAAAAGTATTTGGTGGAGCTGTTCCGAAACAATATTTCCCAGCTGTAGAAACTGGACTTCGTGAATGCTGCCAAAAAGGTCCTTTAGCAGGATATAAGATGGTCAATGTGAAGACAACATTATTAGATGGTAAATATCATGATGTTGACTCAAGTGAAATGGCATTTAAAATGGCTGCTCATTTAGCTTATAAAGACGCGATGACTAAAGTTCGTCCAATCTTATTAGAACCAATCATGAATGTTAAGATTCGTGTTCCAGATGAATTTACAGGAGCTGTAATTGGTGATTTGAATAAACGTAGAGGTTCAATTATGGGTATGACTCCAGTGGATTCAGATCAAGAAATTGATGCACAAGTTCCAATGGCAAATATGTCTAGATATTGTGTTGAATTAAGAAGTATGACAACTGGTTTAGGTACTTATACAATGGAAATGGACCGATATGATCCAGTGCCAGAACCTTATGCTTCAAGAGTGATTGAACAGAGCAAAAAAGATAAAGAATAGGACATACGTAAAAAGACAGCAGAAAACGGCTGTCTTTTTCTATAGGATTTCAAAATGTTTTAGTGCACTAACTATTCCATCTTCTTGTACAGAATCTGTAATATAATCGGCTATAGCTTTTACATTGTCTTTGGCATTACCCATCGCAACACCGGTACCAACATATTTCAACATCGAAATATCATTTCCTCCATCGCCAAAGGCCATGGCTTCCTCTTTGTTGAAATTGAAGTAATCCAATATCTTTTGAATACCTATATCTTTTCCACCATTACAAGGAATGATATCACAAGCTCTATTCCACCAGCGAGCCACTTTTAATGTAGTTGTGTTTTCTAGAATCAACTCATCTTGATCTTCTGTAGTGGCAACCATCATTTG
>NZ_DBMEXE010000239.1:0-2360 GCF_056804935.1 Holdemanella sp.
AAAAGAACTCGTTTTTAACGAGTTCCTAACTTTTACGCTTCTGTTTTTTCTTTTTTTTTTTTAGGTTTTGGAAGTAAAGCTTTTGCGCTTACATTGATACGACCCTTATTGTCGATTTCTGTAACCTTAACATCGATGATATCACCAAGTTTTAACACGTCTTCTACTTTATCTACATGGTGGTGAGAAATTTTAGAAATGTGTAATAAACCATCTGTATTACCAAACAAGTTCACGAATGCACCGAATTTTTCTAGACGAACAACTTTAGCTGCATATACATCGCCAACTTTGGCAACACGTACGATGTCACTAATCATTTGTTTCGCCTTTTCGATTGTATCGTAATCATTGTGGTAGATGACTACTTTTCCATCATCATCAATATCAATTTTTACATTGTCACATTGTGCAATGATTTCGTTGATCATTTTTCCACCAGGTCCGATTACATCTTTAATCTTATCTGGATCAATGTTCATCATCGCAATCTTAGGTGCATATGGACTCAATTGTTCTCTTGGACTCGGGATACATGCCAACATGTTATCTAAGATTTCTAAACGTGCCTTGTGAGCTTGTGCCAATGCTTCTTCAAAGATATTTTTAGTAATACCTGTTACTTTGATATCCATCTGTAAAGCTGTGATACCATTTTTCGTTCCGGCAACCTTAAAGTCCATATCTCCAAAGTGGTCTTCCATACCTTGGATATCTGTTAAAACAGTATATTTACCTGAATTATCATCCATGATCAATCCCATCGCAATACCCGCAACAGGTGCTTTGATTGGAACACCAGCAGCCATTAAAGACATTGTTCCTGCACAAATACTTGCCTGAGAACTAGATCCGTTACTTTCCATAACATCCGCTACTGTACGAATTGTATATGGGAATTCATCTACACTTGGTAATACTTGAGCTAAAGCCCTTTCACCTAAGGCACCATGACCAATTTCACGACGTCCTGGATTTCCCATACGTCCAGTTTCACCAACACAATATGGTGGGAAGTTATAGTGGTGCATGAAACGTTTTGAATCGACAACAGTTAAGTCATCAATAATCTGGTTGTCATTTAATGCACCCAATGTAGTTGTAGATAATACCTGTGTTTCTCCACGAGTAAATAAAGCCGAACCATGAACACGAGGAAGTAAATCCACTTGTGAGTTCAATGGACGGATTTCATCGATTTGACGGCCATCTGGACGTACTTTGTCTTCAATGATCAAACGACGTACTTCGTCTGCTTCAATACCACGACAGATTTCACGAGCTTGTTTCACCGCATTGTTTTGATCTTTTTCAGATTCATATTCTTTGTTTGCGATCATTTCAGCAGCTTCATCTGTTAAATCATCAATTTTTCCGTAACGCTCTAATTTTTCTTTAATCGATACAGCTGCACGAATTTGTGCTTCAAAGTTTGCACGAACTTCACGATCGATTGTTTCATCTACGGCATACAATTCGATTTCACGTTTTTCTTTACCACAAGCAGCTACGATTTCTTCTTGGAATGCACATAATTTTTTGATTTGTTCATGTCCAAACATCAATGCCGCAAGCATATCTTCTTCGCTAACTTCTTTAGCTCCAGCTTCAACCATGTTTAAAGCTTGTGCAGTACCCGCAACAGTTAAATCGATATCACTTTCTTCCATTTGAGCCACTGTAGGGTTGGCAACCAATTCTCCATTGATACGTCCAACTTTAACACCAGCGATTGGTCCATTGAATGGAATATCTGAAATACATAATGCCAATGAAGCACCAAACATAGCTGCCATTTCAGGACTTGCATCTTGATCTACACTTAATACCGTGTTGACAACCTGTACTTCATTACGGAATCCTTCCGCAAATAAAGGACGGATTGGACGGTCGATCATACGTGCTGTTAATGTCGCATGTTCGCTTGGTCTTCCTTCACGACGTAAAAATCCTCCTGGAATCTTTCCAACAGAATATAACTTTTCTTCAAAACTTACTGTTAAAGGGAAAAAGTCAATCCCTTCTTTTGCCTGGTTTGATGCACATGCAGTTGATAAAGTCACTGTATCTCCATAACGGATAATAACGGCTCCATCAGCCTGTTTTGCGATTTCACCAGTCTCTACTGTGATCCCCCGACCACAAAAATCTAAATGAAACTCTTGTTTCGCCATTTTTTCACCTCAATCATACTTTTATATAATATCATAGAAATTTAAAATAAAACATATTAAACTCATTATTTTTCGCAAAAGAAAAGCTTGTAAAACACAGTTTACAAGCTTACTTTATATGACTATATACAAACTCAACAATTTCTAAATTCTTCTTGATAATTTCCTTATCTTTTCTCATATCAT
>NZ_DBMEXE010000240.1:0-2354 GCF_056804935.1 Holdemanella sp.
TGACAGGTATCAATTGGCTAAAAAATCAATTCGTATTGATCATCACGTACAAGTAGAAACCATTTGTGATGAAGAATGGATTGATGATAAGGCAAGTGCCACATGTGAGTTATTAGCTTTGTATTTACAAGAAAAAAAGGCTAATATTCCTCTACAAAGTTCTCTGATGTTATATCTTGGATTAACAGCGGACAATATCCGTTTTACGACAAATAATGTTCGTCCAGCTACATTTGATGCCGCAAAATATTTATTCGAACAAGGTGTAGATGTCACAAAAGTGGAACAATTGAACTTTTCAAAATCCATGGAAGACTATAAATATGAAACTGTTGTACGTAATCATACAGTGTTTAAAAACAAGTTCCTTTATTCAATTCTAGAATGTGAAGATTATGAAGAATTTGGTTTAAGCTTTACAGATGCTAAAGACAAAGTCTATTGTTTAGCAGGTATCGATTGTGTTGAAATGTGGGCATTGTTTACGCGTATGGAAGATCGTGTACATTATAGTGCGTCTTTACGTTCAAGAAATATTCCAATTCGTGATGTTGCCATGGAATTTGGTGGTGGTGGTCACGAATGTGCAAGTGGAATCAAAAACTTAACACGTGATCAAGTCAATCAAATTATTGAAATTTTATCAAATCGAGAGGTAGCTTAAGAAGCTATCTCTTTTTCTTATGGTATAATATTTTAGAAAGAAAGGTGGGATTTCATGGTTCACTTACATATGCGAAGTTCATACTCTTTACTTGAATCGCCAATTCGTTTAGAAAATATGATTCTTCATCAAAAACAACTTGGATATAATCATGTTTGTTTGACCGATCATAATGTGATGTATGGAACGATGGAGTTCTATCAATTGTGCAAAAAGCACAATGTACATCCGATTATTGGTTTAGAAGTTGATTCCATCTATAATGAGGAGCCATTTCATTTTATTCTTCTAGCGAAGAATGATATGGGTCTACAGAATTTATATAAATTAAGTTCGATCATAAAAGGAAATGTATCTTTTGAAGAAGTTATAAAGTATGCCAAAGATTGTGTGGTATTAACTTCCAGCGACGGGAAAGATACATTCAGTGCATATATTGAACATCAAGATTTAGAAAAGTTAAGTGCATTTGTCGAATTGTGTAAAAAATCTTTTTCAGATTTCTATATTTCTGTATCTATGAATGATTCGGGTAAAAAAAGAGCCGATAATCGAATTTTAAAACAACTTGATTGTAAACGTGTGGCTCTATCTCGAATCCTGTATGAGAATAGTGAAGACGTAAAATCTTTACAAGTATTAAGGGCTATTGCCAAACAAACGAATATTGAAAATCAAGGTTTGGACGTACAATTTCAAAGATATTTAAGAAGTCCACAGGAAATGGAAGCGTTGTATGATGAAAGTGAATTGATTGCTACAGAAGAAATCGCAAGAATGTGCAATATTCAAATGGCTTTTCAAAAGTCCAAGCTTCCTGTATTTAAAAATAAACTTCAAATTGATTCTAGAGACTATTTGATCAAGCTTTGTAAAAAGGGGTTAGAAAAACGTTTAAATGGAAATTTAAACCCTACCTATATCAAACGTTTAGAATATGAATTAAATGTCATAGTCACTATGGGATTTACCGATTATTTTTTGATTGTATGGGATTTTATTCGATATGCCAGAAGTCAAGACATATTTGTAGGTCCAGGGCGTGGTAGTGCAGCCGGTTCTTTAGTAGCTTATTGTTTAGGTATTACACATATTGATCCAATTCAGAATAATTTATTGTTTGAAAGATTTCTAAATCCATCACGTGTTTCCATGCCGGATATCGATACGGATTTTCCAGATGATAGAAGAGATGAAGTGATTCAATATGTTCGTGAATTATATGGTTATGATCATGTCAGTCATATTGTGACTTTTAATACTTTGCAGGCAAGACAAGCCATTCGTGATGTAGGGCGTGTTATGAATATACCGGCAAGAATTGTGGATGAACTTTCTAAGATGTTAAAGAACACACCTAAAATTACGTTGATGCAGGCCTATAATGAGAATGTTTTATTTCGAAAAAGGATTCACTCAGATCAAAAATTAACTGAATTATTTAAGATGTGTGTAAACGTTGAAGGATTACCACGACACACCTCTTTACATGCGGCAGGAATTGTTCTTTCAGATCAGCCTATTGTGAATGTCTGTCCACTTGTCAGTGTCGATGGAGATATTCAGGCTACACAATTTACAGCGGAATATCTAGAAGATTTGGGCTTGATCAAAATGGATTTTTTGGGCATTCGTAATTTAACGACGATTCATGAAATTGTCACAAATCTAAAAGAACAAAAACATATTT
>NZ_DBMEXE010000241.1:0-2345 GCF_056804935.1 Holdemanella sp.
GTGTTACGAGTATCTTGTACTTTATTGTCTCTAAAATAAAACAGTTGATAATCGGTGATTGATTATCAACTATAAGCACGACTGCCTGTCGTACAGAAAAGCAGACATTTGCATGCCTGCTAATTTAACCCCTCAAATTGAAGCTTATAATATTTCGCATAAGTACCATTTAATTTCATCAATTCATCATGCGTTCCACGTTCATGCATACCTGTCGCATCAATTACGACAATCTCATCTGCATTACGAATCGTAGATAAACGATGGGCAATCGTAATACAAGTACGATTCTTGCTTAAATCTTCTAAACTTTTTTGAATGATTCTCTCACTCTCATTATCCAAAGCACTTGTTGCTTCATCTAAAATCAAGATTTTAGGATTTTTTAAGAATACACGTGCAATCGAGATACGTTGTTTTTGTCCGCCCGATAAACGCGTTCCTCTTTCCCCACAGAACGTATTATATCCTTCTGGTAAAGACATAATAAAATCATGGATATTCGCTTTTTTAGCCGCTTCCACAATATCTGCATGACTTGCGCCAGGTCTTCCATAAGCGATATTTTGTTCAATTGTTCCGGTAAACAAATATACATCTTGTTGTACTAAACCAATGTTTGAACGAAGAGATTTTAAAGTTACATCTTTAATATTTTGACCATCAATACGAATAGATCCATTTGTGACATCATAAAAGCGAGACAATAACGAACAAAGTGTAGTTTTACCAGAACCACTTGGTCCCACTAAAGCAATCTTTTCACCGGCCTTGATATGTAAATTTACATCATCAATCACCCTTTCATTCTCATTATATTGGAAAGACACATGATCAAAATCAATATTTCCAGAAACATTTTCTAAATCCTTGGCATTTTTAGAATCTTGAATTTCAGGAACTTCATTCATAACCTCTTCAAAACGTCTAAATCCAGAGAATCCTTTTTGGAACATCTCCGTAAATTCAACCAACACTTCAATTGGAGAAACAAATACATTGATATATAAGGCAAACGTAGCTAACACAATTGGGTTTAAATCGCCATTAGCGATAAATAGCCCACCAAATACAATGATTGTGACATATAAAAGTCCTTGGAAGAAATTATTTCCACCTTGAAAAGTACCCATAACACGATAATTGTCTTTTTTAGATTCCAAAAATTCCATGTTTGAATGATTGAATTTATCAATTTCAATATCTTCATTCGCAAAAGACTGTACAACACGAATACCACCCAAAGAATCTTGAAGACTTGCATTCACACTACCAATCTTCTTTCTGTTTTCCATAAAGGTTCTTCGCATCTTTTTATTTTGAGAATAACTAAACACCATCATCACAACAGTCACTGCCAAAAGAATTAATGCCAATGGCCAATAAATCGTAGCCAAAATAATGAAAGATCCGACAATTTTGAATAATGAAATAAATAAGTTTTCAGGACCATGATGTGCAAACTCACAAATATCAAATAAGTCTGAAACAACACGAGACATCATAACCCCTGTATTGTGTTTATCATAATAGGAGAAAGATAAACGTTGATATTGATTGAATAAGTCTTGACGCATATCACTTTCCATGTTGGCTCCCATCACATGGCCTTGACAACTCACGTAATAACGACACAATGCACGTATCACATACATAACGAGTAAACCTATTCCTAATACGATAATTTCTTTTAAAATTTCATTGGATGAGTTCAAAAAGAATTGTCCTGTACAATAGCTTAGAATCAAAGGAAAAGATAGATCAACAATACACATGATAAGTGCACAAAACAGATCCATAAAGAAAATCCCTTTATATGGTTTATAATATTGTAAAAATCGTTTAAATGTACTCATATATACCCTCCTGATTTCTGTATTATACACAAAATTTATTCAATTTTCCAAAGTAATGCTAAAATAAAACAAGAATGGAGAATGGATTATGATTAAAATTTTATTTTTTGATATTGATGGCACACTTTTAGAACTTGGCAAGAAGGAAATGCACCAAGAACTAGTTGATGCATTAAACTTAGTTAAGCAAAAAGGCATCAAAATCATTTTAGCGACGGGAAGGCCACCATTTGTCGTTCCTAAATTTCATGGCATCGAATTTGATGCAGTACTTTCTTTTAATGGCTCCTATTGTTTCACCAAAAATGAATTGATTTACAAGAATCCCATGGATAAGAAAGATATTGAAACATTCGTCGAAAACGCAAAAAGACTAAATAAAGCAGTTACTCTAGCTGGAATCAATAAGATGGGATGTAATTTTGATGATGAAATCTTAGAAGAATATTTCATGATTGCCAACCAACATGTTCATGTACTTGATGAATT
>NZ_DBMEXE010000242.1:0-2334 GCF_056804935.1 Holdemanella sp.
TCAGCCTTAGTTAAAGATAAATTAACTGAAAGAGGATTTACAGGTAAATTCAATGCATTACACCACTTCTTCGGATACGAAGGACGTTGTGCATTCCCATCAAACTTTGATGCTGACTATTGCTACTCATTAGGATACAACGCATTCATGTTGATCCAATACGGATATAATGGATATTTATCAAAAGTATCTAACTTATCTAAACCAGCTGAAGAATGGGTTGCTGGTGGTATGCCAATCACTAAGATGATGAATATTGAACGTCGTAACGGTGAAGATAAACCAGTTATCAAAAAAGCATTGGTTGAATTAGATGGAAAACCATTCAAATTCTTCGAAGCAAACCGTGATACATGGGCTGTTGAAACTGCATATACTTATCCAGGAGCAATCCAATATTATGGACCAACTGAAGTATGTGATTTAACAACTCGTACATTAGCTTTAGAAAAAGGTGAATAATAAATAAAAGAATGCTTCGGCATTCTTTTTTCTTAAAGGGGAGTGAAATTTAATGAAGTATATGATCGCAAGTGACATCCATGGTTCAAGTTATTATTGTCAAAAACTAATGGATGCTTACAAATACGAAAAACCAGATCGATTGATCTTATTGGGGGATATTTTATATCATGGACCTAGAAATGATTTACCAAAAGAGTATGCACCTAAAAAAGTGATTGAGATGTTGAATTCCATATCAGACTCGATTTTATGTGTTCGTGGAAATTGTGATTGTGAAGTCGATCAAATGGTATTGAATTTTCCATGTTTAGCAGATTATTCTGTGTTGGATATAAACGGGCTTTTTATCTATTGTACACATGGACATTTAGAACCTGTTAAGCTAAAGCCTGGATCTTTATTACTATGTGGACATACCCATGTTCCTGCAATTGAAGATCGAGATGGTATTATTTATATGAATCCAGGCTCTGTTTCAATTCCAAAAGAAAACAGCCCTCATAGCTATATGATACTAGAGGACTGTGTATTTACTTGGAAAGATTTAGAAACGCTTAGCCAATACCGTTATAAAGAATTCCCAAAATCAAAATAATGATGGCAAGAAATACATAAACATATTTACCTAAGAATTTAAAAGTCGGTCCAACCGGCTTTTTTCTTCCTTTTTCTAATTCTTGTTTTAAAGCATTCCATCCTAAAACATAGTAAATAGTTATGGCTCCAAGTAGTGCTGCAAAAGGAATAATATAGATTGTGACAACATCCATCCATTTACCTACAATATCTCCATTTTCAATACATACAGATATGGCGAATGTGATAATGCCACAAAGTAAAACCGCTTTTTTTCTAGAAATGTGAAAGCGATTTTGCCAAGACTCACACACAGCTTCAAGCATGTTGATTAAACTTGTGATTCCGGCGAAAGCTACTGAAATAAAGAAGAATAGGGCAAAGAGATTGCCGAGTGGCATTTATTTAAATACTTCAGGAAGGGTTAAAAACATTAAACTAGGACCACTAACGGGATCGATGCCAAAAGAAAATACGGCAGGCATAATGGCAAGTGCCGCTAGCATAGCAGCAATTGTATCAAATACAGCCGTCTGCACACTTGCCTTTGGAATATCCACATCATCCTTTAAATATGCTCCATATACAATCATTCCAGAACCAGTAATGGATAAGGAGAAAAAAGCTTGTCCCATGGCCATGATCCATGTTTCTTTGTTGAGTAAACATTCCCATTTAGGAACAAACAAAAATTTATAACCTTCGATAGCACCGTCAAATAAGCTGACACGAATGGCAAGGAATATAAATAAAATAAAGAAGGCTGGCATCAATACTTTGTTGACTTTTTCAATGGCATTTGTAGCACTTGTGAATAACAATAAACAAGTAATAAACAAGACTAAAAAGTGACATGGTACATTTGAAAAGGATTGTGTCATATTCGTAAAGAAAGCTGGAATACTATTCGTGAGTAGTTCGTTTGTGACTACACCTTGAATGCTGCGAAATACCCATCCTAAAATGACACTGTATCCAATCGCAATTCCAAGAGATCCAAGTAATGGAAGCCATCCAATATATTTACCAAATTTATTCTTCCAACAATATGTATAAGCACCTAACGTTCCGGTTTTTGCCATTCTTCCTAGCGCAAATTCAGCCGATAAACCAACAAAACCAAATAAGGCGATAAAAATTAAATATGGAATCAGAAAGGCAGCTCCTCCATATTGTCCTAAACGATATGGAAACATCCATATGTTTCCCATTCCCACGGCAGAACCTACACAGGCAAGCACAAATCCTACCGTACTTTTAAAATTTCCGTTTTTATTCATTTGTAGTACCTCG
>NZ_DBMEXE010000243.1:0-2307 GCF_056804935.1 Holdemanella sp.
TATTACAAGGAATTTTATCTATTATAAATGTATATCCTACAACATAAGCACTTGCCTTCACTGTTCTGCCACATATTAATTTTCCCTCATACCTATACATTTCTATTTCATTAATTTTTTCTGTTTTCTCTTGTTCAATCTCTAAATTATTAATATATGTAAAGTCTTTTACATTTTCTTTTGGAATCAAGATCGTATCAATTCCAGAACGATGTGCTGCCAATGATTTCTCTTTCAATCCACCAATAGGAAGAACATTTCCTCTTAGCGTAACTTCACCAGTCATAGCTAAATTCGCCTTAACTGGAATATTAGAGAAACAAGATACCAATGCCGTTGTCATTGTAACACCAGCACTCGGTCCATCTTTAGGAACCGCACCTTCTGGTACGTGAATATGTACATCATTTTCTTCAAACAATTTAGGATCAATTTTGAATTCATTTGCATGCGTACGAACATAGTCTAGCGCAATACTAGCACTTTCCTTCATGACATCACCTAATTGTCCAGTAAGAACAAGTCTTCCTTTTCCTGTAAAGCGAGTTGCCTCAATTTGAAGGATATCCCCACCAAAACTTGTATAGGCAAGTCCTGTTACAGTTCCAACTTGATCTTTCTTTTCTTTTTTACCATAATCAACTTTTTCATTACCCAACCACTCATGAACTAATTTTTTAGTCAATTTAATGCTACGTTTGTTGTTTTTTAAGATAGCCAATACTGTTTTACGGCAAATTGTCGCAATTGTACGCTCTAAAGAACGAACTCCCGCTTCACGAGTATAGTAACGAATTAAATATAGTAACATATCATCATCAATTTTTAACTGAGACGCTTTTAAACCATTTAATCCTAATTGTTTAGGAACTAAGTGATCCTTGGCAATATGAACCTTTTCTGCATCTGTATAGCTTGATAATTCGATAATTTCCAAACGATCTCTTAATGCAGGTGGAATATTCTCTAAATAGTTTGCGGTTGCGATGAATAATACTTTTGATAAATCATAAGGCTCTTCAATATAGTGATCTGAGAATACTGAATTTTGTTCAGGATCCAATACTTCAAGCATTGCACTTGATGGATCTCCCTTATAATCACTAGCCATTTTATCAATTTCATCAATCAAGAACACTGGATTCGTAACGCCTGCCTTTTTCATACCTTGAATGATACGTCCAGGTAAAGCTCCTAAATATGTTCTTCTGTGACCACGAATCTCTGCTTCATCGCGAACACCACCAAGTGACATTTTCACAAATTTACGATCTAAAGCTCTAGCAACACTTTTTGCCAAAGACGTTTTACCAACTCCTGGAGGACCTACCAAACAAATAATTGGTGCATTCAATGAATTTGTCATTTGTTTAACAGCCAAATACTCTAGAATACGTTCTTTTACTTTTTCTAGACCATAGTGATCTGCGCTTAAAATAGCTTCAGCTTCATTTAAATCTTCATTGTCCTTCGTTTCTTGCCACCAAGGAAGATCCATTAACCAATCAATATAAGATTTAATAACACCTGTTTCTCCACTTGCCATAGGTAGCATTTCATAACGACTCACTTCATCCGATACCTTTTTCTTAATGTAGTCTGGGTATGGATTTTCAGCTAAACGCTTACGAATCTTAGCCGCATCTTCATCTTGGGCAACTGTATCCCCTAATTCTTCACGAATGACATTCATCTTTTCACGAAGATAGTAATCTTTTTGTCCTTGATCAATTCTTTCTTTGACAGTTTCGTTGATTTGTTGTTCAACTTCACTCATCTTTTTCTCTTTAGCCATATCTTGAAGCAACATCATTAGACGATCATTTACCCCTAATGTTTCAAGATACTGTTGTTTTCTTTCGATATCTAAAGGCAATCCTTGAACAGCTTTATCACTTAAGAATTCACCGCCCATACCCTTTGAAATTTCCATAACAATTTCTTTAGTCACAAAACGATCTTGACCTTGCATACGATCAAGCTCATCTGCGATCATACGAATCAAAGCTTCTTCTTCAACAGCATCCTGTTTTTCACTTTCAAGAATTTCAACTTCGGCTAAATCACTTAGGCTTCCATTGATCCAATTATTTAGCTTAACACGTTTAATTCCACGAAACTTTACACGTAAAAAGTTATCAAAACGACGAATATGACGAACTTCACATAAAGTTCCTACAGAATATATATCTTCTTTTCCAGGATTTTCTTGTTCAAGTTCTTTTTGAGAAAATAAACAAATCTTTTTATCATAATTATCCTGTGCATTTTCAACAGCATGTACAGAAGTATCTCTTCCTACATCAA
>NZ_DBMEXE010000244.1:0-2303 GCF_056804935.1 Holdemanella sp.
AGTGTTACGAGTATCTTGTACTTTATTGTCTCTAAAATAAAACAGTTGATAATCGGTGATTGATTATCAACTATAAGCACGACTGCCTGTCGTACAGAAAACCAGCTCAATCGAGCTGGTCATTATTAATAAGCATGTTTTTCTAAGAATTCAGCAGTATCTTTTTTGTCGACTAACATTTTAGCGTATTCACACATAGCGCTTAATGATTCATTCAATCCAATTCCACCTTTTTTAGGCATTTTTAAAATTGTAACTTTATCTTTGTATGTTTCGATAGCCTTTTCACACTCTTGTGACATGATCGCAAAAGCAGGAATATTTGTTAGTTCTGAAATCACCTCAGCTGATTTAGCAGCCATGATACCATAATTTGCATAATTGAAACATGGTCCACAGATAACTACATCTGGATTAAATTTTTTTGCCATAGCCGCAAACTTCTTTGCGTTAAGTTCTGGGTCGGCTAAAAAAGTACCGTCTCCACAATATAAAGTAGCGATGACTTTCCCTCCTTGTTGATCCAAGAATCGAGTAAACATTTCACAAGAACCAATCCCCATTGCTTTTCCGCCCATAGGTAAATCAGGACTTTCTTTTCCTCCTAAACCAGCTTGTGTCTGGTCAAAAATCATCATAACTTTCATTGTGTTATCCTCCTAATCTTATAGATTATCTAAATCTAAATCGTCAAATGAGATATCGTCTTCTTCGCTTGACTCATTTGCAGCAGCAGCTTCTTCTGCTAAATATTTTTTATCTAATGTTTTAATGAATGGATAATAAATCATCATTCCTAATACCAACAAGAAGATTTGCCATACACTTGCTCTCCAAGATCCTGTAGCCAACCATCCTGAGAATCCAATTGGAGTTGTCCAAGGTAGGTTTACACCTGTTGTTCGTGGAATAATACCCCATAATGTTGCGAAATATGATAGGATCAAGTTCATCATTGGAACTAAAATAAATGGAATCGCAATAACTGGGTTTAATACAACTGGTAAACCAAAGATAATTGGTTCGTTGATTCCAAAGAATCCTGGAACGATAGATAATTTTCCTAATTGTTTAATACGTTCAGACTTACATACTGTAACCATCAAGATTACTAATGATAGAGTAGATCCTCCACCACCGAAGTTACAGAAGAAGTTACTGAATGGGTTTGTGAAGATATATGGTAATGCTTTGCAGTTAATACGTTACCAATGAAGAATACTGAGTTACATACAGCTGGTCCATTGATACCAAAGAACCAGAAGAAAGTACACATGAATGAATATAATGCGTTAGCTCCTAATGTATCTCCTAAACCTTCCAATGGTGTTTGTAGAATAGCTACTACAAAGTCTTGGAAGTATCCAAATTCTGTGAATGAGAAACCAATACGTACTAAGAATGCAGCTCCCATAACTAGACCACTTGGTACTAATGCAGCAAATGAATCTGCAACTGCAGGAGGTACACCTTTAGGCATTTTAATTGTCCATCCCTTTTTATAAGCGAAGGCAAATAACCATACTCCAAGAGTTGCACAAATCAAGGCCATAAAGATTCCGTTTGGTCCGATATAATCAAAATCTAAACCTGCGAAAACAGCATCTTTAACAACTTCACCTGAATCTCTAACAGCTGTGTGAATTGTTGGCATTAAAATAAAATAAGAAACCAATGCAACGGCAGCACCTTGAATTTTGTCTGCTTTAAATTCTCTTGCCATCGCATATCCTGTACCTAATGCAGTTAATAAACCTGTACAGTTAAATGATGCACGAGATACCGCCTTGAACCAGTCTGTCCAACCTGCACCAAGTACTGATGATACTGCAGCATCCCATCCTGGAATTGGGAAGTTTGCAATCAACAAGAAGATTGAACCAACAATTAATAATGGTGTAGAAATCAAGAAACCATCACGAATTGCGATTAACACTCGGTTTTTAGTTAGAACATCTGCCATAGGCATTAAAATTTTTTCTAGCTTGTCCATAAACACTCTCCTTTATTAGCTGTCTTTACTTTATCACAGCTATTGATAATGAATTCACTAAATGTTTTCCTACATCTAGGAAATTACTTTTCCGTACCTGCCACACTCATAATATGTGTATTCGCAATACGGTCATGAATCATTTTTCTTGATGGACTTGCCATACCCATTAGAATAGAAACAGCACTAATAATTCCAAATACATATACCGCCATATCCATAATTGGAATGCCTGTAACGATTTGAATCAATTGACGCAAATAACTTGAACTATTCGCAATATAGCCTTCAACGATCATGATTCCTAGTC
>NZ_DBMEXE010000245.1:0-2279 GCF_056804935.1 Holdemanella sp.
TCAAAATATACAAAAAAAGACAATTTCATTTCGAAAATTGCCTATATACAATAAAAAGCCTATGTCCTTACGAAAAGGTATAGGCTTTTGTCAACAATCTGAAAGGCCTAATTCATGTGAATTAGACCTTTTTTTCTATTTATCACGAACGAAGCACTCTAATACTTTATAGCCTTTACGCTCTAAATCCGCTTGTAAATCATCTGGTTGGGTAGTATCACAACGAATGACTAGATTGGCAATTCCATCTTCAAAAGAATACACACCAATATGATTGATATTCACTTTATTCTCAATAAAGATTTCCGACAACTTACCAATGGCACCAATCTCATCTTTTACAGAAACCGTAATTCTTGAACCCACTTCATCCCATCCAAGAACATTCAAGAAACATTTAAACACATCATTCTGCGTTACAATACCTGTAACTTCGCCAGAAGCATTTGTGACCGGCAAACATCCAATGTTGTTTTTCAACATTTTCTGTGTTGCATATTCCATCAATTCATTTTCATCGACAGAAATGACTTTTTTTACCATCACTGTGCTTACAGTCGTTTTTGACAATAAATAATTTAATTCATATATGCTTAAGCTTGTCGCATTCGTTGTACCCGAATTAGAAATCATACCTTCTGTAATCAATCCAACAAGTTTTCCTTTTTCAACAACAGGAACACGGTGAATTCCCTTTTCCTTCATTAAATCAATGATTTGTGAAATCGTTGCATCTGGTTCAGCACATATAACATTTTTTGTCATATAATCCTTAACTTTAAACATACTTTATTATCCTCCTAGATATGCCTTTTGAACATCCGAACTCTTTGCCAATTCCTCACCAGTACCTGACATTACAACTTTACCTGTTTCTAAAACATAGGCACGATGCGCAATTGATAATGCCATCTTAGCATTTTGTTCAACTAATAAAACCGTAGTACCTGCTTTATTGATTTCTTCGATGATGTTAAATATCTCCTTAACTAAAATAGGAGCTAACCCCATACTCGGTTCATCTAAAAGCAACAATTTAGGTTTTGCCATTAGTGCTCGCCCCATAGCTAACATCTGCTGCTCACCACCAGATAAAGTAGAAGCATCCTGATTCATACGTTCTTTTAAGATAGGAAACTGCTCACAAACCTTTTCATAATCGCGTTTGATTCCATCCTTATCTTTTCGTAAAAAAGCTCCCATCATCAAGTTTTCATATACGCTCATTCCTGTAAAAATACGACGGCCTTCTGGCACCTGTGTTAAACCCATTTCAACAATATGTTTAGGATTTGCCTTCATAATTGACTCATTTAAAAACATGACATCGCCACTCGTCTTTTTTACAATGCCACTAATGGACTGCATCATTGTTGTTTTTCCAGCTCCATTAGCACCAATCAACGCAACAATCTCGCCTTCATTTACTTCTAAACTGATACCTTTTAAAGCTTCAATTACACCATAATGTACGTGAAGATCTTTTATTTCTAACATTGCCATACTAGATCTCCTCTCCTAAATATGCCTTAACTACAAACTCATTTTGTTTAATTTCTTCAGGCGTACCATTCGCTATCATTTTACCATAGTTCAAAACATAAATACGCTCACAAATCTTCATAACTAAAGACATATCATGTTCAATCAGGATTACAGTTAATTTATATTTTTCTCGAATATGATCAATCAATTCTGTTAACTCTTTTGTTTCCTGCGGATTCATACCTGCCGCTGGCTCATCTAAATAAAGAATTTTTGGTTGAATTGCCAAGGCACGTGCAATCTCTAATCTTCTTTGTTTACCATATGGAAGATTTGTCGCCAATTCATTTCTTAAAGAATACAATCCCACTTCTTTTAATAATTCTTCCGCCTTTTCTTCGACCCACTTCTCTTCTTTATAATACGTAGGCAAGCGCAAAATTGCAGCTAATGTTCCATAACGAATATTTTTATGCATCGCAACTTTAACATTTTCTAAGACTGTCATTGATTTAAATAAACGAATATTTTGAAAAGTTCGTGCAACTCCTAGATTTGTGATTTTATAAGGCTTCAATCCACCAATCTGAATACTTTTATCCTGATCCATTAACTCAATCAAACCACTACTTGGTTCATATACACCTGTCAACAAGTTGAATAATGTAGTTTTACCAGCACCATTCGGTCCAATCAAACCAATAAGTTCCCCTTCATTGATTGTCATTGATACATTAGAGATTGCACGTGCCTTGGCAATTCAACCAAAAATTCTTTATTTAGATGAGCCAGCG
>NZ_DBMEXE010000246.1:0-2267 GCF_056804935.1 Holdemanella sp.
GAAGTACGTTTCTGCCACAGATATTCTATCAGATTTTAAAAAGACTGTCGACAGTCACTTTGTCAACAGTCTGGAGAAAAGATTTGTTCTTTTCTTTTTTTCTTGTTCAAAAAAAAGGGTGAGTCTATTATTATGACTCACCAAGAAATAGGAATATATGAAATAAACAGAATAAGTTATTTAGGAAAGGGTTATATGTATTGGGTTGATACCTGTTTATTTCTGTCTATAGAATAGTCTTAAAAACTTAAAAGAAGCTTAAAGAATGATGAAAATATTTACAGTTTTATGAAAATTTGCAAATTCTTTCTTGACACTATGTATATGACGAGTATAATATGCACTATAAAGTAAATCGAGTAAAGATAGAGGCAGCATTGCATCAGAGTAAAGCATGGAGTTGGCAGACTGTGAAGTGTTTGAAAGGTAACCAATGCCGAAAGAGATAAAATGGCAATTTTGTTTCTTGGGGTTATAAGGAATACTTATAACACTCCTTCGTCAGGAAGAGGCGTTATCTTATAGTTAATGAGATTGTTTTTTAGCTATGTGGTATGCCGCATAGCTTTTTTCTATTCTTTGCCGATTAGAGAAGGAGAAAAAGAAATATGAACTTTAAAAAATTAATGGCATCTGCCATGGTATGTGCTTTTGCACTAACAGGATGTGGATCAAACACAGCTACAACATCAGAAGATAAAGACACATTTGTAGTAGGAATGGAATGTGGATATGCTCCATTTAACTGGCAAACATCTGAAAAAACAGATACTTCTGTAAAATTAGGAAAATCTGGATATGCGGATGGATATGATGTTCAAATCGCAAAAAAGATTGCGAAAAAATTAGGAAAAAAATTAGTTATTAAGAAAACTGCATGGGATGGATTGATTCCAGCTTTAGAGGGTGATGAAATCGATGCGATTATCGCTGGTATGACTAAAGATAAAGATCGTGAAGAAGGGGCTGACTTTACAACTCCATATTATGATTCAAAGGGAATGATCATGATTGTTCGTAAAGATAGTGAAGAAGCTGGATATACTGATATTCAACAATTTACAGGTAAAAATATTGTTGGTCAAAAATCAACAAACTATGATTCAGTCATTGATCAAATCAAAGGTGTAAATCACGTAACACCAAAGGCTACTTATCCAGAAATGGTATTGGCTTTACAACAACACGAAGTGGATGGAATTACTGCTGAAATGGCAGTTGCCAAAGGTGTTGTAGAAGCAAACCCTGACTTAACAGTCGTTCAATTTGCAGATGGACATGGTTTTGATTGTGATACAACTGTTTCAATCGCATTAAAAGAAGGTTCTCGTGATTCTGAATTCTTCAAAAAAGTTCAAAAAGCATTAGATAGTATTAGTGATGAAGAACGTGAAGAAATGATGGAACATGCAGTAGAAAACCAACCAACAGAGGATTAATTATGCGTATTGATTTTGCGAAAGCTTGGAACATATTTGTTCATAATCTACCTCTTTTCCAATATGGAATTGAGATGACCTTGTTGTTCGCATTTGTTGGTACGTTTGCAGGATTTGTCGTCGGCTTATTAGTCGGCGGCATTCGTGCGATTGAGATCAACGAATATGATTCAATGGGTATTAAAGTTTTAAAAAGAATAGGTAGAATCATTACGGGATTGTATATTTGGGTGTTCAGAGGTACACCAATGATGGTTCAAGCTATGTTTATTTACTATTTAGGTAAACCTGTGATTGGATGGACTCCGATTACAGCAGGTTTGATTATTATTTCAATCAATACAGGCGCTTATATGGCTGAAATTATTCGTTCTGGAATTCAGTCTGTGGATAAAGGGCAAAATGAAGCTGCGATGTCTTTAGGTATGACAACGACGCAAACTTTGATGTATGTTGTATTTCCTCAGGCCATTAAAAATTCATTTCCTTCTATTGGAAACCAATTGATTGTAAATATTAAGGATAGTTCAATGTTGAATGTTATTACGGTAACGGAATTGTATTTCCAGACAACATCTGTAGCAGGAAGTAACTATCGTTATATTGAAACGTTTATGGTTTCAGCAGTTTTATATTTAATTTTAACAACACTTGCTTCTTTCTTATTGAATTATCTTGAAAAAAGAATGGATAGCGAAAGCAGTATGAAAGATTTCTGTAGCTAGGAGGATATTTATGGTGCGCCAGTTCGGTGCAGTTGATTTAGTTAGGTGAAACTCCTAACCTGGTAACTCTTGGAGCAAAGAGGCCAGTATCTAGTCCTTGGGC
>NZ_DBMEXE010000247.1:0-2254 GCF_056804935.1 Holdemanella sp.
TGATGAATTGATTCCATATGTTGATTCTTTATTAGAAGAAGAAAGTCATCATCATCACGAACATGAAGGAGAATAGAAATGTATAGAACTCATAACAATGGAGAATTGCGTCTTCAAGATGTAAATTCAGAAGTCACTTTATGTGGCTGGGTTGCGAAACGCCGTAATTTTGGAGCTTTGGTCTTTATCGATTTAAGAGATCGTTATGGTATTACACAACTTGTATTCAATGAAGATATAGCAACACAAATTAGTGATGTACGTAATGAATATGTACTACAAGTAAAAGGAACGGTTGTAGAAAGAAAAGACAAAAACCCTAAGCTTGCAACAGGTGAAATTGAAGTTGTAGTTCGTGAAGTAAAAATTGTGAATACAGCTATCACTACACCAATGATCATTGCGGATGAAACAGATGCTTTAGAGGATACTCGTTTAAAATATCGTTATTTAGATTTAAGAAGACCAGTTCTTCAAAAGAACCTAATCTTAAGAAACCGTATTACTTTATTAGTTCGTAATTACTTAGCTAAATATGGTTTTACAGAAGTGGAAACACCTATTTTATGTCGTTCGACTCCAGAAGGTGCACGTGACTATTTAGTGCCTAGTCGTATTAGTAAAGGCCAATTCTATGCACTTCCACAATCGCCACAGCTATACAAACAGTTATTGATGGTCGGTGGAATGGATCGCTACTTCCAAATTGCTCGTTGTTTTAGAGATGAAGATTTAAGAGCAGACCGTCAACCAGAATTCTCACAGATCGATATTGAAATGAGTTTTGTGGACGAAGAAGACATTTGGTCAATGACAGAAGGTTTGATGAAAGAAATCTTCAAAGATATCAAGGGAATTGATCTACCAGAATTCAAACGTATCCCATATGATACTTGTATGGAAAAATATGGTTCAGATAAACCAGATTTACGTTTTGACATGCCTTTATATAATGTCAGTGAAGTATTCGCAAACACTGAATTTAAAGTATTCGAAAATTGCTTAAATGAAGGTGGCATCATCCAGGCTATGAATGTAAAAAATGGTGCAGACAAGTTCTCAAGAAAACAATTGGATAAACTACAAGATTATGTAAAAGTATATGGTGCAAAAGCACTTGCCAACTTAAAATTAACAGCGGAAGGCTTTGCGGGAAGTGTCACAAAAGTTTTATCCGATGCCGAAAAAGAAGCATTGCGTACAATGTTGAATATCGAAGAAAATGATATTGTATTCTTCGTAGCGGATAAGAAGAAAGTGGCTCAATCCTCACTTGGTGCATTGCGTGTGAAATTAGGTCATGATTTAGATTTGATCAACAAAGATGCCTATGAATTCTTATGGGTTACTGATTTCCCAATGTTTGAATATGATGAAAATGAAAACCGTTATGTAGCGGCTCACCACCCATTCACATCACCTAACTTAGAAGATGTCGATAAATTGTTGAGTGATCCAGCACATTGTTATTCTAGAGCTTATGATTTAGTGTTAAACGGCTATGAATTATTATCTGGATCCATTCGTATTCATGATCAAAAGCTTCAAGAAAAAGTATTTGAAGCTATCGGTATGACTTTAGAAGAAGCACATGAAAAATTCAGCTGGTTTATGGATGCATTCCAATATGGTACTCCACCTCATGGAGGTGTAGGTATTGGTCTAGAACGTTTAACTATGATTTTAGCTGGTACAGACAACATTCGTGATGTCGTCGCATTCCCTAAAACAGCAAGTGCATCGGATTTAATGGCACAGGCACCAAGTCCAGTGGATCCAGCACAATTAAAAGAATTGGGTATTGAAACAAAGTAAGACAGGAATTTTTTCCTGTCTTTTCGTATTTCTGATATAATTATACGGGTGGTGATATAGATGAAGGCAATTCCAATTGGCATTTCAAATTTTGAAGAACTCAGAAATAATAACTATTATTTTGTTGATAAGACCAATATGATTCAGGAATTTTTAGAAAGAAAAAGCAAAGTCACATTGATTACGCGTCCTAGGCGTTTTGGAAAGACTCTAAACATGTCTATGATGGCTTCTTTTTTTGATGTGACAAAAGATTCTAAATATATATTTGAAAATACTGAGATCATGAATTCTGACTATATAAACGAAATGAATCGATATCCTACTATTTTTATTTCGTTTGCGAATGCGAAAAGAGATAGAGAATCTATTATCACAACTATAAAAAAACAAATTCTAAGCGAATGGGCAAAATATGAATATGTTTTTAAAAATTTAA
>NZ_DBMEXE010000248.1:0-2251 GCF_056804935.1 Holdemanella sp.
ATCGTTTTTCACAACCTTTAATTTCATAATGCGTTTACCAAAGGTTTGTCCTTTATATACATACAATTCAAGAATCACAAAATATCCTAAATAGAATACAATCGCCAACAAAGCTACCAAAATATTGTATGGGGCCGGAATTTTAGATAAGTCTTGCGATACAGAAGTTGTATGATTTACAATGCTTCCAATTAAGACAATAGGGATTCCGGCAAACATTGTTGCCACATACCAATCAATCAGATAGGCAACGCCTCTATAAAAACTATTTACTGAACTTTTCTTCAGTTTTACTCCATAACGATGTGTTTTATCCATATTTGCACAACCTTTCTATTCGATTATTTTTGATATAAATTCTTCATAGCTTTGACTTTCTAATAAAGCTACAAAATGATTTGCGTTATTGATCATACTGCTTAACCAATCAAAGAACATAACCAAAGTATCTTTGTATACTTCATTAATTGCCAGCAACATAACCATCTTCACTTCAAATTCTCCCCATTTGATTGGTTTTTCTAAAAATGCAACAGAAATCGAAGATCGAAAACTTGCCACATTCAATGAGTGTGGTACCGCAAATGAATACACAAAACTTGTGGATGCCATTTTTTCCCTTTGAAGAACTGATTTTTTAAACGCATCATCACTGTAACCAAGGTTTTTCAAGTGGTCACACATATATTCAATTGTTTCTTCTGGTGTTTCTGTTTTTAAATTCAAATGGAAAGTTTCAGGTTCAATCAAATCAATGATTTGAGCTTTAAACTCATTTTGAAATCTCTTTTTATCCAACGCATTTAACGTTTGGAAAATACGACTCTCATCTTCTGTTGTGATAAACACAGAAATTTGAACCGTTGGAATATCTAAATTATGTTGTAGTGGTGACGTTGTTAGAATCAAATCTGGATCTAATTCTTTTATTGTCTTTTCTTCAAAATAACTCACACTTTGAATCACATCCATGCGTTCGTTAAATAAGAAATCCACTTTCTTAAGTAAAATATCACCAAAAGCCTGATCCACAGGATAAATCATAATGGCTTTATAATGTTGATGATTATGCGTTCTTTCATAGGCAGCACCTAAATGAAGAGCCAAAAAGCCTAGCTCATTTTCAGAAATATCGATTCCTAATTCTTCATTTAAAATCTCACCAACACGAATAGACAATTCAAAAACTAATGGGTACTTTTTCTTCAATTCTTGAAGATACATATTATCGATATGAATATTTTTATTCTTTCTTTCAACCAACCCTTGTAAATGTAGTGCGATACCAGAACGTAAATCTACATCTTTTGAAAAGTCTATATCATAGTCTGATTTAATAGATTCGATAATTTGCGAAACCAATTCATTCACATTGTAGCCATGTTTACTATAAGCAGAAACCAAATCATTTTGAAGGTTCATTGAATTTTTGCCCATCAATAATAAGGCTAATAATTCAACTTCGTTTTCATTGATATCAATACGCACAATTTTAGATACACGATTAAAGAATTCTTTGGCAATCTGATATTCTTTTGTGTTTTCAAGATCTGTTCCACGACTTGTTTTGATGTAATTGTGGTGCAACATTCTTTCAATCGCCACACCAATATGTATCATCAACATAGGAATTGCCATTTCACGAATGCGATAATTATATTCTTTTAAAATATTTTCCATGATATCTTTGACTTTTAATAAATCAAAACCTTTAAACATACTTGAAAGCTTATTTAGGTTCAAGAAATTTCCTTGTGTCTCTTCCGTAAGTAAATCTTTATAGAGTTTGCGCATTTCATCTTCGCTACCCTCTAAATGAATGTGATTTTTAGAGCGAATCAATTTTAAATCGTTATAATTCTCTAATATTTTCTTAATTCTTTTGATGTCATTATCAATTGAATAACCACTAATAAACACTTGATCTTGTAGATCCATCAAGTTTAATTCTTTTTTCTCAAACAATAACACACGTATAATATACACACATCTTTCTTGAGGTGTTTGAGGTATTATAAATTTTTGTGCTGTAGGCAATGTAACATTGATTTCATCTCGAATATGATATCCACTTCGTAAGTTGGATTCAATAATTGGCTGTTCATAATAGCGGTTGATCGCATCGATATCACTACGAATTGTTCGATCCGATACTTGCATAAGCTTAGAGATTTCTTTTCCTGTCATCCACGCCTTTGTATCATTCAACAATAGAACAATTTTCTCTTGTCTTTTATTCACTTTTAGTACA
>NZ_DBMEXE010000249.1:0-2220 GCF_056804935.1 Holdemanella sp.
GTTTGATTGGGTATTGGAAGTGTGATGAAGGAAAAGGAAATGTTAGAAACAAATCAAAAAATAGTTCTTGCGATTGATGAATATCCATATTTAGCTGAAAGCTATCCCCCTATTTCTTCTATTATTCAAAAGCATATTGATTTGTGTTGGAAAGATAAAAATATGTTTCTAATTCTGTGTGGTTCTAGTATGAGTTTCATGGAAAATCAAGTATTGGGATATAAAAGCCCGTTATATGGACGAAGAAGTGCACAATTTAAAATCACACCTTTCACATATTTAGAAACGCAAAAAATGCTTGTGAATTATGATCAAGAAAGTCAGGCAATCGCATATGGCATAACAGGAGGAATTCCTGAATATCTCTCAAAAATAGATACAAACAAATCTTTGGATGAGAATATATTGGATTTGTTTTTTGATGATAATGGAGCATTATTTGAGGAAGCAACTAATCTTTTAAAACAAGAAATGCGCAATCCCGCAAGCTACAATAGTATACTTGGTGCCATAGCTTCAGGGGCTAGTCGTTTAAATGAAATCGCAAATAAAGTGGGTCTAGATACATCTGCTTGTAGTGGTTTATTGAAGTCTTTGATCGAATTAAACATAGTCGAGAAAATATATCCTGTTACTGAAAAAGAATCAAGTCGAAAAACAATATATGAGATAAAAGACACAATGTTTTTGTTTTGGTACAAATTTGTAAGGCCAAATTATTCAAATATACAAATGGGTTTAGGTCATATTATTTATGATCAATGCGTTAAACCAAAAATATCCGATTATATGGGATATGTTTTTGAAAAAATGAGTACTGAATATTTGTATCAGAAACAAGTTTTCCTGACATTACCATTTATTCCGGAAAAGATTGGAACGTGGTGGGGAAATGATCCAACAAGAAAAGAAGAAGCAGAAATCGATATCGTAGCGATAAATTCAGATTCGTGCTTATTGTGTGAATGTAAGTGGAGAAATAAAGAATTAGACAGTCGAGTTTTAACTGTTTTAAATAGTCGAAAAGATATCTTTAAATACAAAAATAAGAGTTTAATGGCATTTTCTAAATCTGGCTTTACAGAAGATGCGATAGAATACGCAAAAAATAATGATATTCGATTAGTTTCGTTTGAAATGATGTAGATGTGCTACAATAGACATATTAATGGAGGTTGTTTATTGTGAAGCGTAATGAACAAAAGGTAGAAAATACTTGGAAAACAGAAGATATATTTAAAGATGAAGCTGCATTTCTAGCTTGCTTAGAAACTTGTAAAGAATTAGGGAATGAGTTTTGTGCATACGATGGAAAATTGGATGATGCATCCAACTTATTATCATTTTTAAAAGGATATGAAAAATTAACATGTCTATTAGATGATTGCTTAGGCTATTCTTCTTTGTTGTCAGATCAAGATACGGCAGATGCCCATCATCAAGAATTAAAAGGAAAAGCCAATGCATTAGCGGTTGATATTTTTACTAAGCTATCTTTTAGTGATGTACAAATCATGCAGATTGAAAATTTAGAGTCCTTTTATGCATCTGAACCCATCTTAGAAAGATATCGTGTATATCTAGAAGAAGTATGTCGTTTAAAAGAACACGTATTATCTGAAACAGAAGAAAAATTAATGGCATCCAGCTCATTGATGCAGGATACGCCTTATTCAATTTTTGGAATGTTGAACAATGCGGATTTAAAATTTGAAGATGCGATCGATTCAAAAGGAAATAAGCACACTTTAACTACAGGTACATTTATCCATATGTTAGAGCAGGAAGATGAAGTGTTAAGAGAGAGTGCATATCGTAATTTTTATGCAGGTTATGGTTCTATGATCCATACTTTAGCTGCTTGTTTAAATGGACAGACAAATCAGTTGAAATTTAATAGTACAGCACGTAAATATGCATCGAGTTTAGAATGTGCAGTCGATGCGAATAATGTTTCACCAAGAGTGTATGAACAATTGATTGAAACGGTACACAAAAATATTCATGTTTTACATAAATATATGCGAGTACGTAAAGAAGTTATGAAGAAAGAGAAACTTCATATGTATGATCTATATGTGCCTATGGTCAATGAATGTAATGTTCCTGTATCTTTTGAGCAGGCTAAAGAAGATGTCTTACATTCCATTCAATTGTATGGAACTGAATATGCCAAAGTGTATGAAAGAGGATTGAATTCGCGTTGGATCGATGTATATG
>NZ_DBMEXE010000250.1:0-2212 GCF_056804935.1 Holdemanella sp.
TGACGTATTAATTTGTATGGCAACTTAATATTAGTCTATGACTTTACATTTTGTCTGACTTTCCATTTCATATTTAATGTAAAGCTTCGCATTAAATATGATAATTTAGCTGGACTGTTGCCATTTTCCATTCACTCAATTCAAATGGATGTTCTGGCAATGGATTCATAAAATCTTTTTTCTTCATCCATGTAGACAGATTTTCTAGAACCTTCACGCTTTTGGAATTCTTCATTATTTAATTTGTTCATTTCAATATAGATGGCTTTATTCAATGATTCAAAAGTAAAGAATGTTCGATTACGTAAAATACCAATTATCGTTGTAGCCATACTGAATACAGATCCTTCTGCAGCTCCTTTATCTTTTGGCATTTTAACGCGTGCAGGAATAACAGCCATTCCATAATAGTCTGCCATTTCCTGGTAAGATTTATTCAAAACAGGATCCTCATACTTCCTGTGTTCAGTAACACCGGTTTTAAGATTATCTGGAACAAGAATGCGTGAGACACCACCAAAATATTCAAATGCGTGAATATGACAATTAATCCAATTCTTAGAATCCATCCGAGGACAAGCCTCTACATAACAGTACATGCTGAATGGAAGCACGGCTACAAACATATAAGCAGTAACATCCTGGTTCAATGAGCGATCATGAACCTTCATTGTCTTACCATCCCAGTCAACCATTATCCTATCCCCAGGCTTATGCGTGATATGCATCGTAAGCTTGTTCTTTTTTACATAGCTCGAGTAATTGTTACAAAATGCACTGTACTTTAGATATACCTTATGCGTACTTTTACATTGATCCACATATTCTTTCCAAAGCATTTTTAAACTGACTCCAACCTTCAAAAGCTCCTTATGCACATATGCATAGTCAGGCTGTTCATAAGAAACATCTATTCCATTTGATGGAAAAAGAAGTTCATTAATTTGGGATTCGCTTAAATTGTAAGCAGTGTTCCAATAGACACCTGCAGCATCTGCTGCATCAAATACATCACGAACAGTATTTCGTGACACTTTCAGCATTCTAGCGATTTCACGCTGAGAATGATTCTCAAACCTAAGTTCAAGAATTCGTTTTAAATCTCGCATAAAAAAACACCTCCAATTCGCAAGATCTGTAGAACTTAATATTCTACAAATACATCTTACAACTGAAGGTGTATAAGCGGCTCTGATTAATGGATTGGGTGGCTCTAAATAATGGAATGGGTGGCTCTCAGTGCTGGACAGTGTGGCTCTGAATGCGTGGAATACTCAATGTAATCCTGTAACTGTGAAAAAAGTGTTTGACATAAGTATGTCCTCCTTTATAATTTCAAGTTACATCATTAATTGACATTATGCGTGTCTAAATAATAAATAAATCAAATTATTTTTAGAATAAACCATAGGACTATTTGGAAAATAAAGAATCATACGATAAATGTAATACACTATCATGAGTGCACACCATAGAATTAATATCATTTTTCTTTTCTCGGGTTTTAACAAGCATAGAACGCCACAAATTAGTGTTGGTATTAATAGGGCATGGTAATACAAAGATAATTGAATATTTCCTTTCAAAAGATAATACAGGCTTGTTTTCATGTTGCATCCTGGACATGGCAAACCTGTCATGAATTGAAAGGGGCATTTATAGAATAATAAAAGAAGGAATAGTGTGAGAACTATTCCTAAATATTTAGTCTTTTGCGAAACCATTAATATGACTCTGAAGGATGCAATAGGATACTAATGATAATTGAAGTATAGATAATACCATTAAAACGATACTATCATCACTAGGATGATGTCCATTACTTCTTGTAAGACTAGATACCATTTTACCAGCCTTCCATAAGTAGTATAGTAAGTAGATTCCACATGTCACAATACTTAATACAACAACAAGTCCTGGTTCAGCGCCTTTTTCTTGTTTTTGACTTTCACATAGATCATTTAAGTCATGTGCGATTGTATATAGCCAATAAATACTATAAATGCCACAAGTAACTAGACTTAATACTACACATAGTCCAATACTCTTTTCTTTTACAACTCCAGTAGTGAATGAAAAACTTGGTTCTACATGCACTGTTTCATTACCTGCAAGCTCGGTATTCTTTAATCTTTGCCAATCTTGCATGCCTGTTTTCCATACAAAACTATTTCCAGTTAATACACCACTATCAATAAATCCTTTCATGTCT
>NZ_DBMEXE010000251.1:0-2205 GCF_056804935.1 Holdemanella sp.
AATTCTGTACACATGTTTCATTACCTCACTTACAGGTAAATTGTACAAGTCTATTTGACATTAATGATGTCTATATCCTGTTTTATTAAATGTGTCTTTTTTCCAAAAATAAAAGAATGTATTTCTACACTCTCTTACTTAATATCCAATTCAATAGGCTCATCCATCGTATCACTGACGTATTTGCCATTCTTTTTTCTTTGTTTCACACACTCTGTCAACAAGTATTCAATTTGTCCATTGACACTGCGAAAATCATCTTCTGCCCATGAAGCGATTTGATCATACAATTTTTTTGAAAGACGCAAAGGAATCTGTTTCTTTTCCATTAATACAAACTGCCAGAATTTACAACTGGCTGCGCATCATGGTTCCCACAAAGTACGACTAACAAGTTAGAAACCATAGCCGCTTTCCTTTCTTCATCCAATTCTACAACACCATTTTCATTTAAACGATCCAATGCCATTTCAACCATACCAACAGCTCCATCCACAATCATCTTACGTGCATCAATAATCGCACTTGCCTGTTGTCTTTGAAGCATAACGGCTGCAATTTCTGGTGCATATGCCAAATATGTAATTCTTGCCTCAATAATTTCAAGACCTGCATCTTTCACCTTACTTTGAATTTCATCACGAATTCTAGAAGCTACTACTTCACTAGAACCTCTAAGACTTCCTTCATCGGCAATACCATCACCTGTTGTATCTACATTTTCAGCGACATCATAAGGATAAATACGAACAATATTTCTTAATGCACTATCACATTGTAAAGAAAGATATTCCTTATAGTTATCTACATTAAATACAGCTTTTGCGGTATCTGTAACACGCCACATCACGGCAATTCCAATCTCAACAGGATTTCCCAAACAATCATTGATTTTTTGACGATTGTTGTTTAAAGTCATGATTTTCAAAGATACTTTTTTAGAAGCCATTTCTACTGTTCCATTATTTTGCGCTTGAAAAATACTCTTCTTAGAACCATCATCCACATCTCCACTTTGATTTAGTTTTGTCTTTGCGGCAGGATTGACAGCCTGACAAAAAGGATTGACAAAATAAAATCCAGCATCCTTTAAAGTACCTACATATTTACCAAATAATGTCAAAACCAAGGCTTCTTGTGGCTTTAATACTTTTAAACCAAGAAATGGAATCCAACCAATGCATAGCCATACAACACCAATAATAAATAAAGGCCAAACGAATGCTGCACCTAGTATTGTCATCAACAAGGCTACAAGATATAAAACAATCCATATTATCATCATGGCCATGCCATTCTTTTTATTGCTTAAAACTTTTTCTGTCATATAAGCACCTCCACTATCAAAATGATATCATTTTGATATCTATTGTCAATAAAGAAAAAGATGGGAATGACCCACCTTTAAAAATTATAAACTTTTATGTAAAGTTTCAAGAACTGTCTTAAGATCATTGACACCCATTTGACCTGGAGCACTCGCCTTTTTAGCAGCACCAAATGTCAAACAAGAACCAAATACTTCACCAGCTAAACGAGAAATTACTCCCGTAGCTGCCATTGACATAGTGATGATTGGACGATCGGCATGTTCTTCTACCATTTCATTTGTGGCAGACAATAATGTCAATACATCCTTTTTTGATTGAGGCATAACTGCAATCTTAGGAATGTCTGCACCTTTTTCTTGCATAGCGCATAAGCGAGAAATGATTTCTTCTTTAGATGGTGTTTTGAAGAAGTCATGGTTCGACATGATTACTTTTACTCCATTTTCATGAGCTGTCGTTACAATCGTTTCAACTTCCTTATCTCCTGTATATAATTCAACATCTACTGCATCTACATAACCGCTTTTGGCAACTGCACAGTTTAATTCCACATAATATTCAGTAGATACTTCTAATTCTCCACCTTCTTTTTTAGAACGGAAAGTCGCTAAGACTGGAGTTTCTTTAAATACTTCACGTAATTCTTTAGTCATTTCTACTACAGATGCAGTATTTTCAACTTGTTCAAACCAGTCCATACGCCATTCAATAATATCAGCTGGTGTATCAAGAATGATTTTCGCTTGTTCTAAAACATCTTCTTTACTCTTTCCACAAATAGGAACACAAATCTTTGGTACGCCTGCACCAAATTCAACATTTTTCATTGTTACTGTATTCATTTTTTTATTCTCCTTTATTCATATTTTTTGTA
>NZ_DBMEXE010000252.1:0-2171 GCF_056804935.1 Holdemanella sp.
CACGTTATTCAGACTTTGCTATGTCTTGATAATGATAGGGGGATATCACTTATTTAGAATCTAGATCAAGCGAATGGGGAGGTAGAGCTAAATCGTGATTCTTGACAACAGCAATGAGCACTAATGGAATTTCTTCCTTTCTAGTTCTGAAATGACACCTCAAGTACCGCACCATCCATTAATCAGATAATTTAAATGTTGCGGATGACTTCACGCAAGAAGTCAATCAATTGATTGTTGACACCAATAAGCTCGCTAATCTTAGTGCAGATTCCATTCACTTTATGCATTTGGATGAAACAGCCTAAAACAAGTAAAATTACTGAGATTGCATTTAGGCAAATTGCTCTATCAAGACTTCGAACTCGATCTTCGAGGTCTTTTATTCTTCTTTCATGATCCATGTTATTTTCCTTTCCCCCATCCTCAAGTACCGCACCAATGTAAATTGGCTTATCCCCACATCTCCTTACATGCTTTTTTGAATTCAGGAAAAACGTTGGTAAACATACTGATAGGAACCTGTTTGGCACCACAAATAACCTTAGATACATTTGAACTCTTGTATTCCTCAGATTCCTGAACCATATGGATCATCCGATATGCCATTACTTTGTTGATTCCTAGTGACATTACGTCTTTGTATCCTAATAATGTTTTTGCCATGCGTCTTCCTCCTTTCTGTGGTAGTTATTTTTAAATCTAAGAAGGTTAAATAAGGCCTTCTTTTTTTAATGCCAAATAAATTGCCCTGCTTCTACAAACTTCAATCACCTGCTTTAAATACTCAATATCATTACAATCATTCAATTTCTCTAGAAATGATTCTCTTTCAACTGGATTAAGCGATTCGCAAAAGTTTTTGTTTTCCATAATGTATTCTCCTTTCTGTGGTAGTCGTTGGTAGTACTATCAATAAATGTTTAACATGTTAAACATTATCTGTAAAAAAAATTTGCTCGACTTTCACATTTAATGCCTTGGATATTTTAAAAAGAGTATCTGTAGTGGTATTCGTTAAAGCTCCACTCTCTAAACGGGCAATTAAATTTTGTGAAACCCCTGATTTTTGAGCTAATTCGGCCTGAGATAAATTTTCTTTTTCTCGCAATTCCTTAATTTTGAATCCCATCTCAATCACCACCTTTCTTTTGTACACTTGGAGTTTAACATATTAAACATCGTAATTCAATAGTTTTGTTTAAAATATTAAACTTTTTTCTTGCTAAAACGGTTCAATTTGTTTAATATATTAAATGTAGAATAGTATAAATATATAGGAGAATAATAAATGAGACTCGGAGAAATTATTAAACAATATAGAATAGAAAACAATTTAACTACTGCTGAACTTGCTTCTAAATGTAGTCTAAGCAAAGGGTACATTTCAATGTTAGAAAATAACTTTAAACCTTCTGGAAGAAAAAAAGACATTACTCCATCTATTCAAGCGGTCAAAAAACTTGCGAACGGTACCGGTATCGAATTCGATGCATTACTTGCTTCGATTGATGGTGAAGTATCTTTAATACCAACAAAAGAAGAATATCTTGAATTTATCCTTACTCCCCACGAAAAAGAACATCTTACCATTTATAGATCACTTGACGACAAAGGCCAGCACACAGTGGATACGGTTGCTCGTATGGAACTGGATCGGGTTAAAGGAGATAAGTAATTTATGTATGTAAATATATCTGGTTTTGATTATAAAATGGAGGAGTTTAGAATGGAAAAAGTTAATATTTATTGCGATGAAAGCTGTCATTTAGAACATGACTCAAGTAATGTAATGGTTATTGGAGCTATTTCATGTGATAAAGATATTGCATCAGAAATTAACAAAAGAATAAAATTTATCAAGCAAAAACACCATGTGTATAAATACGCTGAAATCAAATGGGTTAAAGTGTCTAAAAGCAAAATTGAAATGTACAAAGAATTAATAGACTTATTTTTCGAATATGATAATTTGCTCTTCAGGGCAGTCGTAGCATCAGATAAAGATAAATTAATATTTGGAAATGCTTTACCTACATATAATGATTTGTATTACAGAATATATTACCTAGTATTGAAAGAAATGCTTGAAGTTGGTTTTTGCTACGATATCTATATTGATATAAAAGATACACGTGGTAGTACAAAAATAGATAGTTTAAAAGATGTTT
>NZ_DBMEXE010000253.1:0-2142 GCF_056804935.1 Holdemanella sp.
GAAAACTGCACGTACGGTTCTTAGAGGAGTTTATCTCCAACTGTTTAAAAGATTATAGAAGGAGGTAAATTTACTTATGGCAAATGAAAATGAAAAGAATCCCAGTGCTTTAGAAGAGCTTAGACGTCTAAAAAGAACGGATCGAATTAAATCTTTAGATATACATGAACCAGAATTACATGATTTTAATGCTGAAAACATTTTCCATATTGATGAAGAGCCAGAAAAGAAAACCATCTTTGGAAAACGAAGTGCAAGAACACATGTAAAAATCAATGAGAATATTTTTGACGATGAAGTTGCAGAGTCAGTAGATATCACGCCTAGTACTTCAATTGAAGAAGTAGAGGCACCTATTGAAAAGCATGTTGTGGAAGAGCCAAAAGTAGATGATAAGCCATTGGTTGAAGAAAAACCAAAATTCATTGAAGAAGAACCAAAAGTGGTTGAAGAACCTGAAAAGATTGTTGTTGAAAACTTAGATGTAGATGATGAACCTAAAAAGATCGTTGTTGAAAAATTGGATGTTGATGATGATTTTACAACAGAATCAATTGAAAACGAATTGAAGTCTTTTAATGCGAAACCAATTGAGGAAGAACAGCCAGTTCAAGAAGTATTGGATGATGAAGAAGATTTTGAGGACGAATATGTGGATGACGATGAAGGTGAAGATGAAGATGAAGATCTTTATGAGGAAAGAAAGAAATTCTTATATGCGGAATATCCAAAAATAGAACAATATCTTCAAGATAAATCTAGTGAAGGTTATCACTTTGTGCGTCAAGAAGGAAAGAAATATTTCTTTAGAAAAGGTCAGCCAAAAACGTATTATTATTCAATGAACTATTTTGTGGATGAGCCAGATGCAGATCAATGGCGCGAGTGGGAATCTGATGGATGGAAATTGGTTTCTAAATCAGATGGTAAAAAGAAAAGTGATGCGGGTTGGTTTACTTTTAGAAACGAAGAAGAAGATGGAGAATATCGTAAAGAAATTGATAATGATTCAGAAAAATTCCGTTTCTTTAAGAAATATTCAAGTTCATGTCGCTCAACAATGTTCTTAGTGTTTATTTGTATGGCATGTTGCGTTGTGACAGGACTATTACAAGTGTATTTCCAAGGCTATTTAGCAGGAATCGCATTATGTGCAGGTCTATTCTTAATTTCATTTATTGTATTCTGCATGTATGGCAGAATGCTTAGAAAATCTAAGAAGAGGGCTCGTGAATTAAAATCTAAATTAAGGATTCGTGAAAGTCGTGCAATCGAAGAAAGTAAAGATTTCTATGATACTTCTGAAAGTGAAGAAGAATTAGATACAGATTGGAACACTTTAGAACAGCATACGGGTAAAGAAAAGAAACATCTATTCAGACGTGTAGATCGTGAAGATGATGAGGATGAAGAGTAAAAAGGAGGCAAATTTTGCCTCCTTTTAAACTGTCATGATTTGTACATATTGTTTGTAGTGTGATAAAACTTCATCATCAATGGTGTTGTCGGTAATTAAAGTGTCAAAGTTAAATAGATCATAATAAATATAGAAGTCGGCACGGTTGAATTTCTTGTTGTCGGCCAATAGATATTTATTTTTAGAATTATCTAATGCGATCTGTTGCGATTCACCTTCCTCTAATGAATAGGTTGTGATGGATGAATTGTAGATTCCGTTACAACTGATAAAGGCTTTATTATATTTTAATTTACCCAATACTAAATTTGTGATAGGACCTACAAATGTATTTGTGTTATCTCTGTAATCACCGCCAGTTAGTATGACTTCAGTAGGAGCGTGATTCACTAATATATTAAATACGGCAAGGCTATTTGTGATAACACGAATGTTTCTTCCTGTAAGTTGTTCAGCCAAAAATTGAATGGTTGTACCAGGACCTAAAAAAATAGATTCTCCTTCTGAAATAAGAGTTGCTGCTTTATGGGCAATTCTCTTTTTTTCTTCAATTTGCACAGACGATTTTTCAATGTGACTTAATTCGTGGTCCATTGAAAAAGAAAGGCTTTGTGCTCCACCATGAACTCTAAGTAATTTTCCGGATTTTTCTAATTCATCCAAATCTCTTCTTGCGGTCATATCTGACACACCTAATTCATCCATGATTTCTTGAATGGTAATGA
>NZ_DBMEXE010000254.1:0-2112 GCF_056804935.1 Holdemanella sp.
ACCATACTTTCCTAAATAGATATAAACCGAATCCCTTGGATTTTTGACATATTTTAATGTACGCGATAAAAAGATGTCTTCTAATCTTCTACAGAACAATTCATCCTCTAAATACGGCATGATTTTAGGTTCTGTAAAAACTTGTACAATCTCTTTAGACCCAATCTTTTTAGGCAAATTTTTTTCAATCGAATTCAATATATCCTGGTAAACAACTATATCCTTTTCAATCTTCACAAACAATGTTTCTACTTTAGGAATAGGTGGAGGAACGATTGTATCCTCTTTAGTCGAAATGGATTGTGTTTGAATATCTTGTTTATTTTGTTCAAATGAAACAGACTCTATTTCTTGATCTGGATGTAGACACTGTTGATAAGCAGCCTGAATTTGTTTGAATTCTTCCGGATTCTCTTCAGGATGATACTGTTTTAAAAGTCTCGCATAAGCTTTTTTTATTTCTTTTTTATCCTTTGTAGGCTCAATCCCTAATATTTCCCACGCATTCATGCTAAATATTCTCCTTCTTCATCCTCTTCTTGACTAAAGATATCTAAAGAATCTACATTTTGACTTTCTTCGATTTGATTCAAGATTTGTGTAACTTGATTTATAAGACGTTTCCTTTTTTGGATATTGTTGATCAAAGTTTCCATATCTTTTGTGAATTCTGCATGAAGACGCATTAAATAACCTTGTGTTTCATCATCCACTTCTTGATAGATTCTTTCAATACGAGCAAGCAGGGCATCCACTTCATTATTTTGATATAAAGCTAAAGATACTTCTTTGATGGAATCCAAACGAATAGAAGCATCTACTTTTTCTAACACATCACCTTTTGATACTCTAAAAATATAATGTTTCTTAGTAGAATGTACAATGGCTTCTACATACAACATAGAATTAATGTCATATGAATAGATCAAATCAAACGATTCATAATCATGTATATTTCTAGGAACATGAATACAAGCTTGGCCTAGAAATAAGTTTTCTTTTGCATACATAGCCTGCCCTTGAAAAACACTAATATTGACTTTAGTTTGCCCTTTATGCACGGTACGCAAAGTCATCTTTTTACTTGTTGGTAAAACTGAGTTTTTAGGGATAAGCACAGTTGATAATTCTAAGTCTGGATTTTGTTCATTGTAAGTAGAAGTACTTAAGGAGAAAGGACAAATATCCGTCACAACTACATCTTTAATATTTTCATCCCTTTGTTTAATACCAATGTATTTTCCAAGTCCGAGTGCAACTAAAGAATCCATGTTTTCTTCTTTTAATACAGGAATATTTAAAGCGTCTGATAAATAATGTTGAAGTACTGGCATTTTGCTTGAGCCTCCTACAAGAATCAAACTATCAAGCTCACTAGCTGAAAAACCACTGTCTTTTACGGCCTTACCAATCACATTTTTACAAGATTCTAGTAAAGAATGTGTAGTATTAAATAATACATTTTCATCAAATATACAATTATAATTCTTATTTAAATGAACTAAAGATACTTCAACCACACTTTGTGTACTCAACCTAATTTTAGCTTGTTCACAAGCACGTAAAATACTTTGTTGAAAAGAAGAGTCTAAGACATTATAGTTTAACCCATTTTTGAAACAAAAGTATTCGGTCATAGCTCGATCAAAATCCGTGCCACCCAAATGATTGTTTCCACTAATCGCATTGATGCTAATCACATTTTCAAAACAGTCGACAACCGAAACATCTAAAGTTCCTCCACCAAAGTCAAACACGACGAATGTTTCATATTCATCGTCCATATGGCATGCGATAGCTGCAGCACTTGGTTCATTGATCAAACGCTCCACTTTAATTCCTAAAAGTTCGCCTATTCGCTTTGTATCTTGTCTTTGACGCGCATTAAAATAAGCTGGAACACTGATTACAACTTCATCGATAGATTCATGTAAATAATTTTGCGCATCTTCAATCAATTGTTTCACGACAAAAGAAGAAAGTGTAGCTGAATCATACTCTTTCTTATCTAATGCATAAGTAACATCTGTGCCCATATTTCGCTTAAACAAAGATGCACTACACTCTGGATGCGTAATGAGTCTTTCCTTAGCTAATTTCCCAACAACAATC
>NZ_DBMEXE010000255.1:0-2059 GCF_056804935.1 Holdemanella sp.
TTTAGGATCACTTATCGAAAGAAAAAATGTTTATATAAATGTAAATGGAACCGTGCAAATAGACGATAAAATTTATCATTTGTCTGAACCAAAGATCTGTGAGTTTTTTTATGAAATCAAAATAAATTTAGGTAGTGAAAAGACATATCAACCACTCCTATGTGGTGGTGGCAGTAGTCGATATATCTTGCATCTAAAAAGCGGCAAATCAATAGAGTATTCTGGTGATTATGCACTATGTGATGGCACTCCATATGGATGTAAAAGATATACAAAACTAATTGTGGATGATTTACTTAAACAAGTGATTGATTCTTTTTGAGAATTCTAATAAGCTATTATTAAAGGAGAAATTTAAATATGCAATATGGATTTGGAGTAGATATTGGTGGTACTACAATAAAGATTGGATTGTTTTCAGTGGATGGAGATTTGATGGAAAAATGGGAAATTCCAACAAACAAAACAGATAATGGAAAATATATTCTTACTGAAATTGCTGATTTTATTAATCGTACTATTGAAACGAAAGGCATCGAAAAAAGTGTTGTGATGGGTGTAGGTTTAGGTGTACCAGGACCAGTAAATAAGAATGGTTTTGTGAGTGTATGTGTGAATTTAGGATGGAATTCATTGAATGTTGAAAAAGAATTCCATGAAATTTCAGGCCTTCCTGTTAAAGTAGGCAATGATGCCAATGTTGCAGCACTTGGTGAAATGTGGCAAGGTGCTGGGAAAGGATATCAAGATGTATTAATGGTTACACTTGGCACTGGTGTTGGTGGCGGTTGTGTTTTAAATGGACAGATCGTTTCCGGAATTCATGGTGCTGGCGGAGAAATCGGACACATGCCTGTAAGGGATGATGAGAAAACTCCATGTAACTGTGGAAATCATGGATGTTTAGAACAATATGTTTCAGCTACTGGAATTGTTACTCAGGCTAAGAAGATGTTAGAGAATGATAAACGTCCTTCTAGTTTACGTGATTATGATTGTTTAGAAGCTAAACACATTTATGACGAGGCTAAAAAAGGGGATGTCATCGCTAACGAATTAGTGGATTCCACTTGTAAAATTCTCGCAAAGGCATTGGCACAAGTCTGTAGTGTGATTGATTCAGAAATCATTGTGATTGGTGGTGGCGTTTCTAAAGCTGGAGATATCCTAACTTCAAGAATCAGCACATTCTTTAAAGAGTATGCATTCCATGCATGTAAAAATACACCAATCGTTTTGGCTAAACTTGAAAATGATGCCGGAATGTATGGTTGTGTAAAATCATTATTTTAATTCTACTAAAAATGCAAGGATTCAGCCTTGCATTTTTTCTATAATAATGGTGAGAATATACGAATAATGCTTAAAAATAAACCTTTCACAATATTCACATGGGTATCTTCTACTTGAATTTTTTTACAATGTTCTAATGTATCAAAAAAGTTTTGTTTCACATCCATGATTTTCTTAGATTTATACAATAATGTGCCATTTTCAAAATGTAGGTATAAGGAGCGATAATCTAAGTTGATTGTTCCTACTGTGGCATATGTATCGTCACAAATAAAGACTTTTGAATGTACAAAACCAGGCTCATATTCATAAATTTTAACGCCGCCTTGAATTAATTGTTTATAATATGTAGTTCCCATATCATGTACAATCTGTTTATCGGCAATACCGGGCATGATGATTCTAACATCGACACCTTTTTTAGCGGTATGAATTAATGTGTTGATCATTTCTGAATCAATGATAAGATAAGGAGTCATTATATATACATATTTATTGGCACTATTTAATAAATCTTCATAAACGGATTGTCCCGTCAATTCTTCGTCTAACGGAGTTTCTGCATAAGGAGCAATATATCCATCAAACAAAGTTTCTTCTACAACATCTTCATTTTTGAAAACAGAATAATCAAAGTCTTCATGACGTAAAGCGTTCCAGTTTGTTAGAAACATTACTAAATAAGACCAAACGGCTTTACCTTTAATACAAATGATATTGTCCATCCAATGACCATGTTTTACTTTCTTATTGATATATTCATCGG
>NZ_DBMEXE010000256.1:0-2054 GCF_056804935.1 Holdemanella sp.
TGAGCATCACAATTTGTGACACTCATTTAGCAAGAACTGTCAGATATTTGTCCTTGACTTTTGAACCAGTTTATTTAGCGATGCCTCCTTTTTTGCGTTTCATAATAAAAAGCCTACTGGAAATGGTTCCATGTAGGCTTTTCTAATAGTTCATAAGCTGTTTTTGCGTTTCTAACGTTTGTGTTAGAGAATTTATCGAATAATTTATAATTGTTGAGTCTGACCATTAATTTTTTATCGGTTCTAGGAAAATGAAGTGGGAATAATTTATCAAATCTTTCACTTTCACTGATTAGAATGGATGTTACTTCATTGTTGATGGATAAATAGCTTAGAAGATCTTGAATGGCTTGTGAGTCAAAGTAAACTAAAACTTCTACATGAGCCTGATTGTCTTTTGTGGAATATATCGCAAATCCTTTCGGTTGTTTATCTTCATTAACCATTGTGACAATGGATTTTTTTAAGCTTTTATGATATTGGATAAGCTTGTTGAATTCATCTTCACTTAATAGAATACTGCCATCAAAATACTGCATGAATTGGAAATATAATGTGTATAAGTTCTCTGCTTTTTGTTTTACATGATAAGGATTACCACTTCTGCATAGTGGAGCTCCAATCCAATATTCTTTTGTGTTTGAAATGTGTTGAAAGCTTTTTGCCTCAAATAATTTTGGCATGTTTGTGTATGTGATGGTTAATAAATCGTTATAGGTAGCTTGTGAAATGGCAGCATCTAATAAGTTAGAAAATTGTTTTCTTTGTCTATAATCTGGTAAAGTTGCAGCCATACCAATCACAGATACGCGCATTTGTCGATCTAAAAACATCATAGTTCTTTTTGTGACTTGAAGACAAGAAGTAATCTTATCGTCTTGCCAGAAACAGAACATGTGTTGTGGATCATATTGATATTTCATCCAGGCATCGATTTCTTTTTTATCCATATTAAATGCGGATTTAATCAACAAGTCTTTGATTTGTGCATCATATCCAACACTGTTGTGACAAATCATTGGTTATCTCCATCTTCTTCGTGTTCCGTATATTCAACATCAATAGCTCCATGTTTTGGAGTTGATTTTGGTTGTTCATTTTGGCTTTGTGTACTGCGATAAGTGTGAACGTGTACATGCCTTCTTCCTGTAAATAGGGAAATAATCCAGAAGAAAATGATGATTGGTAAAATAAATGGAAGCAGCCAGCTTGCTAGGGTTCCAAATATAAAGATAATCACAAAAAAGGCAATAAGAGTAAAAATACTATCCATACAGGTACCTCGCTTTTCTAAAGTATATCATATTCATAATATGCGCATTAAATAACGCATTCGGTTTCAATGTCTTGTATGTATTGAATTTTTATTTTTCCATTTGTGAGTTCCATTAAATCTTTAGAAATATCTTCTTGAACAAGGAAATGATAGACAACATCTTCTTCATATTGTTGTTCAATAACTTCAATGTTTTGTGTTCTAAAGTAATGGTCAATTTTTCCAATGAGATCATAAGAAAAATGAATTTGATATTCTTGAAGTGTAGTTACAGTTGTCAGTGTTGCAACTTTTAAAGCTTGGGAAATACTCGAGCTATAGGCTCTTACAAGTCCTCCAGTTCCAAGCTTGATTCCTCCAAAATAGCGTACTACAACGGCTAGAATATCTTGCATTTCATTATGCATCAACACATCCAACATAGGGTGACCTGCTGTCTGACTTGGTTCTCCATCGTCGTTAGATCGCATAATGTTTCCTATAATCATAGCTGTACAATGATGATTGGCATTGGGATGTTCTTTTTTTATAGCTTTTAAAAAGTCTTTTGCCTCTTGTTCATCCTGTGTTCTATGAAGGTAGGTAATAAATTTACTTTTTTTAATTTCTATTGTATTTATACAATCATTTTGAATTCTTGGCATAGTTGTATTGTAGCAAAGAATAGCTATATTCTACAAGTTTAGTAGAAAAGAAACCATTCTAGTGTTGGCGTCTAGAATGGTTTCTTTTGTTTATTATTATTTTTAGGAGAGAGATATGAATATTGGTTTATTTC
>NZ_DBMEXE010000257.1:0-2040 GCF_056804935.1 Holdemanella sp.
ACGAGTACCCTTGATGCCGATCAGTCTGTCGTTCCAGTCTATTTCGTCCATCAAGTCCCGGCGAACAGGAGCATTTGTATGTTCCACCAGATAACTGTGTCTTAGGCGAAAAGGATGATGCAAACAACGACATAGTTCGTTCCATTTTAAATCAGGCACAATTTGAAATATTAGAAAACGAAACAATTCTTCTTACAAACAGAAAAGAGGAAGGCATTACATTAAGTGCATTATCAAATACGCCTGATCCAAGTAAAATTTCAACGTCAGACAAACAATACAATCTGCTCATTACTCACATGCCAGATACACTGACTAATGAAGAATTATCCACAAAATCAATATCCCTTGCATTATGTGGACACTCTCATGGCAATCAAATCACATTCCCTATTTTTGGTGGATATAAATCGATAGATGGGGCAAAATCATTGAATCGTTCCCACGCAAAACGTCTTGCCTTTCCATACATCATTTCATCCGGTGTAGGATGCACACACGTAAATCTTCGTTTTATGGCAAAACCAGAAATCTATTATTTCATGCTACAAAGTAAATAAGAGGCTTTTTAAATCAGCCTCTTATTCTTTTTTCTTTAGACATTGAATTAGAAGTTCATTGTTCTTTTTGATTTCATCTTTAATAGAAGCTAGTTCTAACAAGATGAATACTAAGATTATTATGATAAAGATAGTTAGAAACATACATGTCACCCCTTTTCTATTCGAATATCTCTACTTAAATTTTATCATAATAATAATAATAATAATAATACGGATATTCATCTTCTTCTCTTTCTAAATCATTAAGCAAAAGAAAAAAAAGATCCATAAGGACCTTTTAAAATAGAATCTTTCGTGTTGCCGGTGTACAAGATGCGATCAACTTTCCATTTTTGTAAGACTTTAATACAGGAGCATCCAAATTTAAAGCTTCATGATAATTTTTTGCATCCATCACCACAAAACTTGCTGGATTTCCTTCTTGAATTCCGTAGCTATCCCCTAAATGTAAAGTTTTAGCTGCATTTGTCGTTACAAATTTATACGAATTTAAAATTTCCTCATACCCCATCATATGTCCGGTATAAATTCCCATATAAACAGGATCACGCATATTTCCACTTCCCATTGGATTCCATGGATCAAAAATATCATCGGTTCCAAAAGATACATTGCATCCAGCTTCTGTTAATTCCTTAACTCGTGTTAATCCACGACGTTTAGGATATGTATCCGCACGACCACCTAAATGTACATTCACACAAGGATTGGCTACAAAGTTAATATTTGACATTTTTAAAATACGCATCAAACGAATCATATACGCATTATTATAAGAATGCATTGCCGTTGTATGACTTGCCGTTACCTGATCTTTCATACCAGTTTCATAAGCAAGTGTCGCAACTGTTTCAAGTCCTCGACTTGCTTCATCATCGATTTCATCACAATGAATATCAATTAGCTTTCCATATTTTTGTGCTAATTCAAAACAAATTTTTAAAGATTCGACCGAATATTCACGCGTAAATTCAAAGTGAGGAATAGCTCCAGCTGCATCTGCACCCAATTTCAAAGCTGTTTCCAACAATTCCTTTCCTTTTGGATAACTCAAAATTCCATATTGAGGAAACGCAACAATTTGAATGTCCATGAAATCCTTTACTTCTTCTCTTAATTCCAAGATAGCTTCTAAAGCTGTTAGATTTGGATCATTGATATCCACATGCGTACGGACATGTTGAACACCATGACTTGCCTGCATACGAATGACTTTATTCACACGATCCATTACATCTTTTTTAGTTAAAAACTCCTTACGCTCTTCCCAACGTTCAATACCTTCAAATAAAGTTCCCGACATATTCCAATGTGGTTGACCAGCTGTCAAACAAGTATCTAAATGAACATGAGATTCAACAAAAGGAGGAAGGACATAAAATGGTACCCATAAGGAGGACAACAACGTGACAGTTGTGATACTCACTTGTGGGTATCTTTTTTCGTTGTTTTAAAATAAATATGTCAAGAACCAAAA
>NZ_DBMEXE010000258.1:0-2027 GCF_056804935.1 Holdemanella sp.
TGGACACCCTTGGTCTTGGCTAGTGGTTGGCCACTGTGATTACAACCCCCACAACAGACTTTCACTGTCTAGATATATGCCATGCCCGGCATACCTAAAAAAGATTGTACAAGTAACGTACAATCTTTTTATTTATCTAATTTCATGACCATTCTTACAATTCCATACAATGCTGCATATAAGACGGCAGCAACAGGCCAAATCATATAGGTGATATCCCATTGTTTTGTCCATAAGCTCCAACCAAGATAAACAGCTGTTACAAGACACCAATATACAACTGTGAATGTTTCAGTTTTCTTCTTTGCGAGCTTTTCTTTTTTCATATAATCACCTTCTTGCAGCAATGTATCATAGCTACTTTTTATTGTGGAAACACGAATTAGAATATTCACGCCAACGGAAACCAAAATTAATAATACAGCTAAACATAATGTACACACATAATCAGATGCTTCCATGCAACCTGCAATAATCAACGGAATTACAGATAAAATACACAAAACAACACCGCAGGCTAGACAGAAAGAATAATGTTCTTGATAGTTTTGATTCTTTTCTTTGACAAGTCCTGTTACACCATATTCTGTTTCAAAGGGTTCTTGTTCTAAATATTGTAAAGAACTCAATTTAATTCCTGTTTTAATGAAGATAAATACTGCAAGTGCAACCATACCTAATAATATAGTGCATGCGACTGCAATGGCTAAGCCATTATTGAAAGTTGAAATTAGAAACAAAGGAATTGGACTTAAGATACATAATGTTGTCGCATTCGCAAGCATAGGTGCTGCTTTTTTCTTTTCATCCATATATGTATTCGCTTCTTCCATACTCACACGATGTAATTCACAATCTGTATCGCATATTGTCTCTGTATTTTCTTTTTCAACTTCATCTTTTAACAAGTAATCTGTGCTCACTCCAAATAAGTCAGCTAACTGAATAATCTTTTTTAAATCTGGAATTGCTCCTGCACTTTCCCATTTTGAAACCGATTGTCTGGATACACCTAGTTTTTGTGCCAAATCTTCTTGTGTCCATCCATTCTTTTTTCTTTCTTCAATTATTTTATCAGCTAGAATCATAGTTCTTCCTCCTAAGCCAAAGTTTACTAAAATTTGCGGTTGCATTCCACCAACCTGGCTTGTCAATTTATCAATTTACAGTTGCATATACTAGAAAAGACTTGAATTCAAATCAAGTCTTTATCTATGACACATATTTACTTAATATATGATTAAGCTTTTGTTCATCAATTGGTTTTGAGATCGAATCATTCATAATCATTTGATTCATACTATATTCTGATTGCGCACTCATGGCAACAATTGGAATGGATGGATTGATTTTACGAATGCATTTAGCAGCTTCATCCCCATTCATTTTTGGCATCATAATATCCATCAAAATCAAAGAATACTTATTTGGTTGTTCCTTAACTTTTTCAACTGCTTCTAATCCATTCCATGCCTTATCTACATTGGCATGTACGGCATTTAAATAAAACTCTGCCACTTCCATATTGATTTCATTATCTTCTACTAAAAGAATTCTTTTATCCTTTAAATCCAATTTTGAAGTATCTTGTTTTGCAGTATTGGATGTATCCAATTGATAAGCAAGAATGACCTTAATTTGTGTACCTACACCCACTTCACTTTTGACTTCAATACTTCCACCAAGCTTATCCACTAAGCCTTTCACAATCGACATACCTAAACCAGTTCCTTCATATCTTGTTCTGGCATCTTGTTTAACTTGTGAAAACGGCGTAAACAAGTGATTCTCAATATAATCTTCACTCATACCAATTCCCGTATCTTTAATTTCAAATTCAAATGTAACTTTTGAATCATCACTCGATATTTCTCTGACATACGTATCAATCGTGCCATTTGACTTATTGTACTTAATGGCATTCGTTAATAGGTTTACGAGAATTCTTCTAAGTTGTAATGCATCTCCAATTAAATGCGTATGGACTACATTCTCCATATGCTTGTGATATGTAATATTTTGAAGGG
>NZ_DBMEXE010000259.1:0-2020 GCF_056804935.1 Holdemanella sp.
TAGTAGAGTCCTGCCTCAAATGGTTTTGATAAATCCACCATTCTTGAACAAATCGACTCTAATTCTTCCCTATATTCTTCAAATTGACTCGCTAATTGTTTCAATCTCAGCTTTTCAGCTCCCTCCATATTATAAACAAGAATCGTTCCTGTTTTAGGAAGGTCTTTGATCAATTGCTCAACAAAATGGCGACGGCAATCTTTGGATTCAAAGAAGTTATAATGAGTTAAATTTCCATCCGAAGTTTCTACATGAAGACTATATTGAAAACATAATACGTCAAAAGGCTTCATATTCATATAGGGTGGTACCGCAAAGGTATCCCATTCAAAATCCAAATATGAAATTGGATATTTGATTTGTTTCATCCATACCTGTAAAGCGGCACGATCCATAAATGGTTTTTGCGTTTTACTAGCCATATATTGCGCATATTGAAGGCGGAATCCTTCAATTTGATTCAATGGCAACTCATGAATATGACGAATACCACGATCATACGCATCCAACTTATGTTGATTGGTTGTAAAGAATAAAATCGAGTCGTCCGGTTCATTAGATTCATCAAAACATACAGAATAGTAGTTGCACCTTCTTAAGGCTGTACATTGTTTTGTGCGTACTGGTGTAACACTTGGTCGATTTAATATTTCTTTTGTTCTTTCAATCCAACCATCCAAATCCACATCCACTTCTTCCATACATTCGGCAATTGTTTTCGATAAGTGGTTGCGCTTATTGAATAGTTTGTCGCTGATACATAACAGTTCATTTAAATCCAACGCATCCTGACGAACATATTCTTTGTTTAAATAGACAATGCGATTTTCGACAATGTCAACGCCACAATGCGAAAGAATCATTTGATTGACCTTCATGATCAATGCTTCATTTTCTTTAGGATACGCACTCAAATGTGGATACACGGCCATATATCCATCCTCTAATTTTTTAAGATAAGGAATCTTTGTTCGACACTCCTTATATTCAAAGCGTGCAAAACATACAACTTCGTTTTCTTCTAATAATTTTAAAGATTGTTCGTTTGAATCCATGGAATGACCTAAGCCACACTCATTCGCATTCAAATAATTTCGCCATAGATCGGAGAATGGACAATCCATTTTATAAAAACTTTCCTGGTGAAGTGAATTGTGGGCGCTGTTCCAACAAAAACAGTCACATTTCATTTCACGCATTAAATCTGATACATGTAACATAAAAAATTCACCATATCTATTGTACTTCAATTTTTAATTCTTTTCATCCCTATACGCATTTAATATTTTTTGAACACGAGACAAATAAGCAATTTTTACATCTTCAGGACCTAAAAGCTCCATTTGATCACTCATAGAAAACAAGGACTGATACAAGTTTGACATGTCGTCTGTATAGAACTCAAAGTCTGTGTACGCTTCTTGTTTATTGATGGCTTGTAGTTTATTGCCCCAATATTTTTCTTTAAATAAGCGAAGCCCATTATTTTCATGGTAAACTCTCACTTTCACAAGTTTTAAATCCAAAGGAATCAAAGAATGTTCCCCGATGTAGTTGCTTAAATGAAAGTGATTATCTCGAATAAAGTGTCTCGATGAAATTTCACATGAAAACATACGTTGCGAACTAAAACGGTACATGCGATAGTCTTTTCTTAATAAAGAAAAACCAATTAAATAATACGACTTATGGTAGTGAATGATTTCATAGGGTTCAACCTCAAATTGTTTAGGGGCCTCATCCTGTAAAGACTGGTACGACAAAAGAACGCAAAGACCATGGTTCATGGCTTGTTGCGTCTTATCAATCATGTGGGAGATTTTTTCGTCTAATTCCATAGAATTGGACATATAGTGTAAGGAATCGTTGGATGAAATCTTGCTTGTCGAAATAATCTTATCCATCGCATCACAATATAGTGGAAGGGGTTTAAAGTCTTTTTGTGTACGCATAAACTTATAGGATTGCACCAAAGCATCCTTTTGTTCGTCACTAAAAATAGTGACAGGAAGATCGTATT
>NZ_DBMEXE010000260.1:0-1981 GCF_056804935.1 Holdemanella sp.
TCATTTTAACAACATTGTTAATTCAGATGCTTGTATTTGTATTTACACGTAAATCACAAATGTCTACACAAAGAATGCAGGAAATTCAACCTGAAATTCAAAAGATTCAAAATAAATATAAAGATAAAACAGATGAGCGTTCTAAAATGCAGATGGCTCAAGAAATGCAGAATATTTATCAAAAATACGATATTCACCCATTTGGTTCAATGTTAATTACTTTCATTCAGCTACCAATCATGATGGGTATGTATTATGCAACAATGCGTTCAGTAAGTGTTGTTAGCGGAAGCTTTATGGGTATTTCTTTAGCAGGTACTCCACTTGATGGATTTAAAGCATTCGATATCGCATATATCTCAATTTATGTATTGATGGTTATCTTCTATATTGTATCAATGAAATTACCTCAATGGTTAAAGAAATGGCAAGATAAGAAAGATAACGTTAAAGTTAAAAAATATGCGCAGGAAGAAACAAATCCTATGGCTAACAGCATGAACATGTCAATGTACTTCATGACAGCAATGATTTGTATTATGTATATTTCATGGCCAATGGCGATGTCATTCTATTGGTTAGTATCAAGTGTAATTCGTGTATGTCAATCATTGATCCTACACAAAGTTATGAACAAAAAGTAGGTATAACATATGGAATTCGCTAAATTTACTGGAAAAACTTTAGATGAAGCTTTAGCAGCTGCTTGCAATGCTAAAGGATGTACAAAAGAAGAACTTCATTATGAAGTTACAGAAGAAAAAAGTGGTTTTTTAGGAATCGGAAAAACAATTGAAATTGAAGCATATTGCCCAAAAGATATTGAAGATTTCATTAAGTCATATATTCAAACATATTTTGACAATGCAGAATTAGATGGAACTGTTGAAATTGAAAATGATCATGGCTTCTATCGTATTACTGTAAACACAAAAAACAATGCGATTATGATTGGTAAAGCGGGTAAGTCTTTACAAGCATTCAATCGTTTAGTTAAAGCTGCAGTAAGTGCAGCATTCAAAAAGCGTATCGGACTTTTAATCGATGTGAATGGTTATAAGGAAGAAAGATACGAAAAAATCTGTAAAATGGCAGTTCGCATCGCAAAAGATGTACGTCGTACAAAAGTAGATGCAGTATTAGATCCAATGCCAGCCGATGAAAGAAAGGCAATTCACAATGCTTTAGCAGGAATGAACGATATTTCTACTAAGAGTGAAGGTGAAGGCGAAGGACGCCGTTTACACATTTTATATACACCAGGAAAAGATGAAGAATAACGGGATTATCCCGTTATTTTTTTGAAGGAGGGCTTCATGAAAATTATTATTGGATTAGGGAATATTGGTAGAGAATATGAAAATACACGTCATAATGCAGGTTTTATGGCGATTGATAAATTGGCACAAATGCTAGAAATGGATTTTAATCAGGAAAAATTTTCGGCTTATTTTGCAAAAAAGAAAATTGATGGAGAAGACATAATTTTATTAAAACCAACCACATATATGAATAATAGTGGTATCGCATTAAGACAATGCATGGATTTCTATAAAGTGCCTTCTGAAGATATCCTTGTATTATATGATGATATGGATATGCCTGTTGGAAAACTTCGTTTGCGTCAAAAAGGTAGTGCTGGTGGTCATAACGGAATCAAGAGTATTATTTCTCATATTGGCACACAGGAATTCGATCGTATTCGCATAGGAATTGGTAAAGATAAATTAATTCCAGTTGTAGACTGGGTACTAGGTAAATTTCCTCAAGAACAACAAAAGGATTTAAATCATGCTTTAGAACAAGCCGCGAAAGCAGCTAAATTTTCAATAAAACACTCTTTTAGTGACACAATGAATAGGTATAATAAGAAGTAGAAGGTGTGCGCCAGTTCGGTGCCAAATATATAACTGGTGGGAATCCAGTCTGGTAAAACCTAGCAAGTTGCCAGTACCAAGTCCTTGGAGTACCAAAGGCTAAC
>NZ_DBMEXE010000261.1:0-1976 GCF_056804935.1 Holdemanella sp.
TTCGGCAACGCCGTCACTCAAAAGGTAGTCTTTGAACAAATCGAAAAGCAATGTGGACTTACCGCAACGTCTGATACCGGTAATAACTTTTATATCAGGCGTATCCTTCAGATTCTTTATTCGATTCAGGTATTCAGTTCTTTCAATGGTTCCCATAGTATTGCCTCACTTTCAAAAAATGAAAATTTTTAAACTTTTGAAAGTGAATAGTATGCTTTTGTTAATTTTTTTCTTTATATTTTAAGAATTCTTAGATATTATTGGAATAGTTGGAGGTGTATAACATGAAATTGGAAAAAAGGATAGAACTATGTGATTCTATGACACCGCTAGAGTCAGAAATTGCATCTTATATTTTAAATAATAAAGATGCGGTTACGAAACTAAAGATTCAAGAATTGGCTGATATACTTTTTATATCAAAATCTGCGATTCATCGTTTTGTGAAAAAGATTGGGTTTAATGGATTCAATGATTTAAAAGTGAGTATCGCAAAAGAAAATGCTGATCTATTAGAAAACAATTCCTATATCAATGTGAATTATCCATTTCAGGCAAAGGATAATCCAAGACAGATAGCTTTTAAGCTTTTAGAGCTTTATGAGAAGGCTATTAAAGACACATTTGAATATGTTGATTTAGACCAAATCAAAGTAGTTTCGCAATTAATAGATTCGGCAGATGTAATTGATGTTTATACTCATGCCCATAATTCTAATATAGCAGAAAATTTTCAAGATAAAATGTTGACTATTGGAAAAAGTGTAAACTGTCCAAGTAGCTTTTATAATCAAAGATTAACTGTATTGGCTTCGGACCAAAAACACGTAGCGATTATTCTATCTTATTCGGGAAAAGCTACATTTATATTGCCGATTGTAAAAAAATTATATGAAAAAGGTGTGAAAGTTATACAAATTGGAAAAGCAGGAAGTAATTATTATTCTCAATATGTGACATATCATTTATCGATTAGTGATTCTGAAAATAATCGAGATAGAATGTCTCAGTTTTCAAGTCATATAGCTATGCAATATATTATGGATGTTTTGTATGGTTGTATTTATAATGAGAAAAGAAAACAGAATACAAAATATATTTATGATTCAATTGATTATATGGATGATCGACCAAAGGATTAAAAAGATTCAAAAAGTTTCAGATATTTTTGAATCTTTTTTATTTTGTGTAGAAAAAACTATCTTCGATGCTTGGGCATATTGAATAACAACTGGGTAAAAAGTAAATTAAAGCTATCAATAGAAAAGGAGAAAACATGATGGAAAAAGGATTGAAAATTGTTACTATTGGTGGCGGAAGCAGTTATACACCTGAATTGATGGAAGGCTTTATTAAACGTTATAATGAACTTCCTATTAAGGAAATTTGGCTTGTTGATATTGAACAAGGAAAAGAAAAAGTGAATATTGATGCCAAAATGTCACAACGTATGTGGGATGCAGCAGGTTATGATGTAAAGGTACATGTATCCTTTGATCGTAGAGAAGCATTAAAAGATGCGGATTTTGTGACAACACAATTTAGAGTAGGCTTATTGGAAGCTAGAATTAAAGATGAGAGAATTCCTTTGTCTTATGGAATGTTAGGACAAGAAACAAATGGAGCTGGTGGAATCTTTAAAGCATTTAGAACAATTCCTGTAATTCTTGATATTGTAGAGGATATGAAAGAATTATGTCCAAATGCATGGTTAATTAATTTTACAAATCCAAGTGGAATGGTAACAGAAGCTGTAATTAAACATTTTGGATGGAAAAAATGTATCGGACTTTGCAACGTGCCAACGATCGCAATGATGGCAGAACCAAAGCTCCTTGGGAAGGATATCAGCCAGTTAAATTACAGATATGCAGGAATTAACCATTTTCACTGGCATAAAGTATTTGATGAAAATGGAAATGATATGACACCAATTTTGATCGATCATATCAAAAGTGGATTTAACTTTGTCTTTA
>NZ_DBMEXE010000262.1:0-1974 GCF_056804935.1 Holdemanella sp.
CGAAAATAAGGGAAAGCCAATATATTTAAGATTATTTTCCCTTAAATTCATTCGTTTTTTGTAGGATAAATAATATTTTATGCGATTCGCAGGGATATAAACATATAAAAATTATAAATAATCCTTGTGAATGGAACATGAAATATTAAGACAACCGATACTATCACATTGTCACAATTAGTATGGAATGAGAAGATAAATTATCTTACGCTCACTTCATTCATGATATTACACAAGAAAAGAGCAGGAGCGTCTGCACCAACAAGCTAGAATTGATGCATTAACGCAAGATGGTAATCGATATTATTTTAAGGATGAAATACAGAAAATTTTAGATTAATAAATCTGAAGAGACATCCTGCAAATCACTGATCAAAGAATGTATGCACAAAAACGAAAAAAGTAAAATGACAACCATTTAGGTTGTCACTTTTTAACTTCTTACATATGCCTTTAATACTTTAATTTTATCACAATTATAAGGCTTGATTGTATATTCCTTAATACTTGCAGGAATAATGAAGGTTTCTGCATAATGCACAATGAAAGGTTCAAAATTCCCTTCAATAATGGCACTCTTTCCATCAATTAAATTCAACATATTCACTGTACCATGTGTTTTGTGCAATGAATCATTGTTGATTGTATATCTTCTTGTTTCAATGAATTCTAGTTCATGTAAACCCGTATGTTCGATCTTACAATCATTTCCTTCTTCTTTTACTTCATAAGTCGCATTGACCAAGTTTTCTTTGACCCATTTTGTCGTACGATCCCATTGAATAACATGTTTTCCATGTTCAATATTGATAGGTCGAGGTAGGCCATCTAAGCCAAGTCTTTGCCAGTCCCACAATTTAAATGTAAAGATATAAGGTGTAGCACTAATTTCTAATACCATCGCATTCTTTCCGGAACAATGACAAGTTCCTGCTGGAATCAAGAAATGATCATGTTTCTTTGCCGGAAACTTATTGATATATTTATCCGCATCAAATACAATTTCACCACGTTGCGCAGACTCTAAATCAGAAATCATTTCATTGGGTTGAATGCCTTCTTTTAGACCTAAATAAACATGGGCATCTTCCTTAGCATCTAAAATATAGTAACTCTCATCTTGGGTGTAACTCATCCCAAAATTCTTTTTAATATATTCCGTTAATGGATGTACCTGCAAAGATAAGTTTTGTCCTTCCATCGTATCTAGAAAGTCAAAGCGAATTGGAAATTCTGCACCAAAACGAGAATAGACTTGTTCTCCCAATAATTCTTTTGGTTGATACAACACTAGATCCATAGCTGGAAGCTCTACAGTAACTCCATCATAATCAAATAAAATACTGTTTTCTTCTGGCACACCATCAAAACTCCATGCATAATTTGGCTGATTCACATCTAAGTTACAAACTTCCTTCATCCATTGACCACCCCATACGCCTGGATCAAAGTATGGTACTGTTCGGAATGGTTTTTGAGCTAATTGTTTTAAACTATCGATAAACGTATCACTCGAAATCATTTTTGGATCGTTGGATTTATTTGTATCGACCACATAATCAAAACAATTAAATCGCTCAGCCTTATGTTTATCGGCAATACGCCATTCAATAAAATAGCCACGCTTATATTTTTTTAAGATATCTTCATCATAATTATCACAATTATAATTTGGCATAGATTTACGATAACGCAATTGAATTTCCCAACGTGCCATATCAAAGTAGATATACAAATCGCCATGACTTACTAAGCCAGCTCCAACTCCATAAATGATAGTAGAACCATGATGTTCCTCCACCTTATTTTTAGCTTCTTCTAGCTTTTCTTCATCTATAAAATCCACAAGATTGCCATAATACATCTTGCCAAACACACGATCATCCGTTAGATTATATTTCATTTGTTCGGTCATGGTTTTGCCATCTTTAAAGACAATTCCGTCCAGCCGGGATACAATTTGACGCAGTATTT
>NZ_DBMEXE010000263.1:0-1972 GCF_056804935.1 Holdemanella sp.
TGGAAATGGCAAACAACACTCTAAAACACTTCTTCGAAATGCCATACAACATCCTAAATATGAATTCTTCCAAAGATTTTTAAACAATCCTGATTGCGATCCACGATGCTCAAAAAACGAATCTTCAATGACTTGTCCATTCTGATTCACAATCTGTGCATCATGTAATATCAATACCACGTTTGGATTTTGAAAAGCATCTAATACTACATCCACTTTATTGTCCATCCAAATGTCATCCTGATCAGACAAGAATATAATATCTCCCTTAGATTTTTTTAAGGCATTCTCAAAGTTCTTTTGAACACCCTTCTTAGGTCCATCTATTAAATTGATATTTTTATATTCTTTTTGATACTCCTTAATAATAGTACATGTTGAATCCGTAGAACCATCATCAGAAATAATTAACTCATCTGAACTTTTGATTTGTTTTAGAATGGAATTCAATTGTTCTTTCAAATATTTTTCGCCATTATATGTGGCCATACATACTGAAATCATTTTATTTCCTCATGATTTTCGCTATTTTAGAACCATCGCCCCAAACAGCTTTTGAATCATAAGGACGATCCGGAAACGCACCATATTTTAATTGAATATGATAATTGTTTTCTTTAATAAATCTCTCTACACGATCCGCCAATTTCTCAGGTCTTCCTGAACCTATATTGATAATTCCATTCACTTCATCTTGACCAACCACGGCAGCCACTTGCACACAAAAGTCTTTATAATCAATAAAATCATATTGATTTTGACCCATAGTAAATGGAAACTCTTGTTTCCCTTCATGCTCCGCCTTAGTAATCTTAGAGAAAATCGAATCACCAAATTCAGAATTACCTACAATATAGTATCCTCTTAACCATTGCCATTTTGTCTTTGTGTTTGCCGTCATGAGTTCCACACAATTTCTTAAAGCATTTTTACTAATACCATACAAATTCATTGGATGACAAGGCGTATCTTCATGAATACTCCCTTCAAAAAATCCGATTTCATGCATACTTCCCATAACACAAACTCGATCAATACCTTCATCAACCATTTTCTTTAAAAAGGCATAGTGACTTGGCAAATCTTGAATATGGAATGGTGATGTATGTACAAAACTATCTCTCCAAGCCAAATGCAATAACACGTCTGGATTCTCAAAATATTCATAAGGATTATCTATATCAAATACGTTACAATCTATTCTTTTTGCACGTTCATCGACATATTGTGTTGAAAAATCAGTAGCTATTACTTCATTACCACTATCTAAAATAGCTTTAACTACACCTTGACCAATATACCCATTGGCACCTGTAACTAATATTTTCATCCAATTATGTCTCCTTTCCAATCATAGTAATCAACCAATTCTTTAATGAATACTTTTCATACATCTCATCTGGCAATTCTTCATATTCATTTTTAAAGAAAGGTGAATCTAAATCTATAGGTTCGCTATAGATTAAAATGTTATTCTCATTATAAAAATCATAATTCTTTATATCCGAATTTGTTGTTACTAATTTTCTTTTTGCACCCAAACACTCAATTGTTCGAATCGTAAGTCCCACTTGCCCTGCTTGAGGCGCATCTAAAATACATTTTGAATCACTAAATATCTCCATCAATTCTTTTGAAGCAACCTTTTCATGTTTAAACTCACTCCATTTAGCTTTTCTAAACAAAGGGGATTTAACTTTTTGATACACATACTTCAAAACAGAAGGCATATAGTGATAAATAAATTGATTCGGCATTACACTTTTTAAACCTCTAGCCATACGATTAATATCATAATACTTTTGAGGATGTGCCGTACCTACATACATACAATCATATTTATATGTATTCTTCTTCGTTTTTCCAATCGTTTCATAAATATGATTATAAAACAAAGGCAAAAATTTATATTTATCCATTGAAATAGAATCAATACGATCAAATGTATACAATTCATCAAAGTATTTATGTA
>NZ_DBMEXE010000264.1:0-1950 GCF_056804935.1 Holdemanella sp.
TACACATATTTCATTACCTCACTTACAGGTAAATTGTACAAGCCTATTTGACATTAATGATGTCTATATCCCATTTTATTAAATGTGACTTTCATAAAAAAAACACCTCCACGTTAAACATAGAGATGTTTTTTGTGTTTGTACTCGACCGAAAATTGAAAATCGGTCGATGAAAACGATTTTTTTAAGCTTTTGTCGTATTTTCGTTTTGAATATTCTTAATAATATCCGTTAAATCCGCTTCATTGATAGCACCATCATAGAAATCATTCAACGTTTCAATCAGACCCTTATCATCTGGTAAAACCGTTTCAAACACTTCTTTCATGTGTGCAGCCTCCTGACTTGAACCTGCATACTTAACAGTCGCATGAATCATAGATGTATAGATAACATTCACCAACATTAAGTGATACTTATTATTATAACCATCATTACGATTATCAATAACTGTGTGTGGACTAATTAGAGCTGTACCTTGATACTTGGCTAAAGTAGGAAACTCTAAGTAAAGTCCCTTTACCGTCTTATATGTCATTAGTTTCAGTGCATATACACACGCAAATTGTTCTAAATCACCTAACATACGTAAACGATCATCACTGTCACAAACCTTTTTAAAATTGATATCTAGTAATCTTGCCAAAACATCACTCACACATTCAAGATTGGTCTTACAAACCACTTCCTGACGACCATCTAAATCCGTTGTGATTATGAATAAATCGCCTTCGCGATCATAAAATATATTATCTGGATGTCTTAAATTCACCATGCAATTACCTTTTAACGAATAAAATTCGTACCCTTTCTAATTTCTTTTTCCGGCAAACCATACGCCTCTTTACCTAAGGCAATACTTTTCATCAAGAACGTCATATTACAAGCTAAAACGCGCATTGTTTGTTTACCCTCTTCATCCTGATTGGCTTCTTGTGCATTATTTCCATGAATTGAATTCCAATATTGACTCGATACAACAGGCATACCACTGATTGTAAAATACTTATTTAATTCATCAAAAGTAGCACTCGCTCCGCCACGACGACAAGAAACAACACTAGCCCCCACCTTCATTGTCTTATCAAAACGAGAAATATAGAACAAACGATCCAATACTGCAATCAATGTCGCATTCGCGCTGGCATAATATACAGGACTTGAAACGACCAATCCATCCGCTTCTTCAAATTTGGGTAACAATTCATTGACAATATCATCATATACACACTTGCCAAGTTTCGTACAAGCACCACAAGCTGAGCAACCACGAACAGCTAAGTTTCCAACTTGTACAATTTCGGTTTCAACCCCATTTTCTTTAAATACAGCTTCCATTTCACGCAAAGCCAAATCATTCACTCCACTGTCATGTGGACTACCATTCAACATTAAGACTTTCATATTTTTCCTCCGAAAAAACCTATATCTATTTTATCATTTGCGTCAACATGATAAAATGATATTTATGAAACGAATAGTAACTGGAATATTAGCACATGTCGATGCAGGTAAAACTACTTGTATCGAAAGTATGCTTTATACATCAAAAACAATCCGAAAATTAGGACGTGTCGACCATCAAGATGCCTATTTGGATTATGATAATCAAGAAAGAGAAAGAGGCATTACCATTTATTCAAAAGAAGCTCACTTTCATTGGAAAGATAGTGAAATCTATTTGATTGACACACCAGGCCATGTCGATTTTTCAAGCGAAATGGAAAGAAGTCTTCAAGTATTAGATTTAGCCATTCTTTTAATCAATGGACAAGACGGTATTCAATCTCACACTTCTACCATTTGGAAATGCTTAAAACACTATAAGATTCCTACGCTGATTTTTATTAATAAGACACATTTAATAAATTAGGATATAAAGCTAAAATCAACACTCATACAACGTCTTATATAAATTGACTTCTGGGCATATATCTTTATTTCGAATGC
>NZ_DBMEXE010000265.1:0-1930 GCF_056804935.1 Holdemanella sp.
TGGGTGATAATGAAAAGTGGTATAAGTCTAATGTTCGTATTGTATTTGCGACTACAGAAAATCCGGATAAAGTGTTGTTAAAAACATTAATGCGACGTATTCCCATGACAATCACCATTCCTAGTCTTGAACAAAGAGGTACGCAAGAGCGTATTGAGTTGTTGTATGATATTTTTAGTCGGGAAGAAAAACGTTTAAATTGCCAGATCAAGGTGAGTAGTAAAGTGTATAATGCGCTGTTACAAAGTAAGATGCCAGGTAATATTGGTCAATTAAAGAGTAGTGTGCAGTCTTGTTGTATCAATTCTTTATTTGATAAGGTCAATGACGAATTAGTGATTCATTTGGATAGTTTGCCTAAAGATCTTTTACAGCAGGTTTATGCGAATCAAAAAACGGTCTTGGACGATGATGAATATATATATGTGGATGATTTGCAGGGGTACTATAATGGTACAAAAGAAATTCTTCAATTGAATGATAGTCTATTGACTAGTTTTAGAAAATATAAAGAGGAACATACAAGCTTGGCGGATTTTATGGCAAAAGAAAAGAATTATGTTCAAAAATATTTTGATAACTTGATCTTTAGAAAGAAAGAATCAAGTCAGGTCGATTATTATAATCGTGGTGTGCAGCATATCTTTAACTTGATTGAATCGCGGTATGGATTAAAAATCACAAATAATGAAACGTTAGCTATCGCATCTTATTTAGATGAGATTCATCATGAATATCATGATTTAAGAAGCTGGTTTTTAAAACATGAAGAAGAGTGTGATGATTTATATCAATTGTTGCAGGAAGAATTTTTTAGAGCGACCAATGTATCTTTAGAAATTTGTACGTATTTAAAGTCCTATCTAGAAATGGATATGTATTCCATTATTATTTGTACATTTATCTTCTATGTTTATAATGTACAAAAAGATTCAAGGCTTTCTCAAAAAGCAGCCGTTGTACTATCACATGGTTTTTCTACGGCTTCTAGTATTGCGGATGCAGCCAATCGTTTCTTAGGACAATATATATTTGATGCGCTAGATATGCCTTTATATATTGATACGGCTACAATGATTGAGAAACTGAATCGTTATTTGGATCGTATTGGCAAGGTCAAAGAATTGTATCTATTAGTGGATATGGGTAGTTTGGAAGATATTTATAAAGGTTTGCATATAGAGAATGCGAATATTGGAATTATCAACAATGTGAGTACTCCAATCGCTTTAGAAATTGGAAATGGAATTCGTAATAATGTAGAGATGGAGAGCATATTACAAAAAACGATTGATGCTTTCCGTGTCAATTTTGCGTATCATATTGAAAAGCATCAACAAAAACAGCCAGTCATTCTATGTTCTTGCGCAAGTGGATTGGGTACGGCCAAGAAATTAAAGTCGATGTTGGAACAATCTTTTCCAGATGGAATCAATTTAGATGTGAAGACGTTGAATTATTCGGAATTGATTGAATTAGGTAAAAAGAACAATGTATTTGAAGAATATGATGTTTTATGTGTACTTGGAACGTTAGATCCAAATATGGAGGACATTCCATTTGTGGGTATTGAAGATTTGATTATTGAAGATACATTTGGTGATTTCAATCAATACTTCAAGGATTATATGGATGAAGAACAGCTGTCTTTGTTTGATAAAAATATTCTGCATAATTTCTCATTGAGTAATATTATGAATGCACTAACGATATTAAATCCGGCAAAACTATTAGAGCAGGTTGCCAATGCGATTGATGTTTTACAAAAGTATGTTGGTGTTCGTTTCAGCAATCGAACTTGTTTTGGATTGTACGTACACATTTGTTGCTTGATTGAAAGACTTGTTGTTTCAAGAAATGCTGAGTATGATCCAAGCTCGGATTTCTTAAAGGAACACAAAGATTTTGTGGACTATGTTAAGAAGGCGTT
>NZ_DBMEXE010000266.1:0-1921 GCF_056804935.1 Holdemanella sp.
CATTACCTCACTTACAGGTAAATTGTACAAGCCTATTTGACATTAATGATGTCTATATCCCATTTTATTAAATGTGACTATTTCCAATAAAGACATGGCCAGTTAATCTTTCTAATTCCTGAACCAATTCATCAGGAAAACCATTTTCAGTAAATGTTTTAAAAGGTTTTGTCGTATGAATCCCCATCATTTCCCAATGACCTGTCATTGTATCTTTGGAACAACTTGCCTCATGCATCTTAAATGCATAGCCTTTTGATTGTAAAGCTTTACCACAAGGATGAAGATTTCCTAAACCTAATTGATATAGATTATCTATCTTTAAATCTGGGCGATATTCTAGGATATGTCCAAAAGTATCGGCACCTGCATCATCAAATTCTTTGGCATCTGTAGCTTGTCCAATCCCAAAAGAATCAATAACGACACAAACTATCTTTTTGTATTTCATAAACGAATCGCACTTTCTAAGGCAAGAGTAATCATTTCATTAAAAGATGTTTGTCTTTCTTCAGTACTTAAATGTTCATTTGTGCATAAAGAATCAGATACAGTTAATAAACAAGCTGCCTTTTTATTCAATACCTTAGCATTGTGGAATAGGGCAAAACTCTCCATTTCGACACAAAGTGCATCTTGCTCTTCAGCCATTTTTTCTGGTTGTTCATAGTCCCCTTCATAGTAGAACACATCACTAGAATGTGTATTTGTCTTTACAACAGGAATTGAAACTTCTTGACTTACACTTTCAATCAACTTATTTAAATCTTCATCTGGATATTGCATTGTATCTGTATCGCCACTTTGTGCTAAGGCATAGGTAGATTCTGAATAGCTTCCCTTGACTAAAGCTACAGACTTCATTGGTAATTTTTCGGAATAACTTCCTGTACTACCAACTCGTATAATGGCATCTACATCATAGAATTTAAAAAGTTCATACGAATAAATTCCCATGCTGGCCATTCCCATACCGCTTCCCATGACAGATACACGGTGTCCTTTATATATTCCTGTATATCCAAGCATACCTCGTACGTCATTAAACAAAACAGGATTTTCTAAAAAATTCTCGGCAATCAATTTAGCTCTTAAAGGATCGCCTGGCATTAAAACAACTTTTGCGACATCTTCTATATTTGCGTTATTGTGTGCTGTTGACATAATTTCCTCCTCTAAATAAATTAAGGCGCATAATAGCGCCTTAATTAATATCATTCTTCTTCTTCGACTTCAAGCAATTCTTTTTCTTGAACTTTTAAGAATGGATAATAAATAACTCCATCTAATACGATTAATGCTACAACAAGAATCAAAGCCTTAATATCCATTGTTGATAAAAATGCTCCAAATACAGAAGGCATATTCCATGACAACATTGCGAATGATTTTCCAATTATACCTAAACTAGTACATAAATATGCGATAAAGCAATTTAATGTTGAAGTTAAAATAAATGGAATAAAGAAAATTGGATTTAACATTAATGGAACTCCAAAAATGATTGGCTCTGAAATATTGAAAAATGCTGGAATTAAGCCGACACGTCCGACTGTTTTTAATTGTTTAGATTTAGATTTACAAAGTAAAATTGCTAATGCAAGTACTGATCCACATCCTCCTATAATACAGAAATATACCCAAAATGGAGTCGTAAATGTACGAGGCATTGCATGTCCTGCTAACTTAGCTGCCGCATTAACAGATAATCCACTTTCACGAATAGGTGCTAAAATTCCTGAGAAAGCTGCATCGTGAACCCCAAAGAACCAGAACAATTGTACAATTGCTGTCATGATTACTACAAAAGGCATACTATCTAAACTGGTTCAAAAGTCAAGGACAAATATCTGACAGTTCTTGCTAAATGAGTGTCACAAATTGTGATGCTCATTTTTTTAATGCTTGTAATTATCTATTG
>NZ_DBMEXE010000267.1:0-1902 GCF_056804935.1 Holdemanella sp.
TGCCGATTCAGATTATTATCACGCAGAGGGTCTAATCCCATTACGTCAAAGCCAATGCCTTTAAAGTTTCCTTGAATTATAAGGAAAGTCATTAAAGTAAGTTTCGTCTTTGAAATGTTTGTCCCAACCAAGATTAAAGAAAAGAAAATCAGCCAACTTGGCTTTATCTATATTGATTTTATCGATTGTGATGGCTTGTCCTTCTTTTAAATCTCTACAATCAACGACAAGAGCTTTGCCGATGAATTGTTCTGGGGAAAATTGATCTAAAGTCTTTCTGTTCGCAAAAATATGAGCCGGTGGATCCATGTGTGTTCCTACATGAGAATTGATTTAGATGAATGTTTCTTTAAAACCATCCTTGTCGTAGGTGCTTTTTGTGGTTAATTTTGTGTTTCACTACCCGGAAAGACGGGCATATCTTCCGAAATAGTATGTGTTAAATCAATGACTTTCATAATTTACCTCCAATTACTATTTAACCACATCTTTTATCTGTATTGTGTTAAAATGATAAGTACAGGTGATGAATTATGAAAAGAATATTATTATTAGGAGCTACAGGCTCTATCGGTTTACAAACAGTGGATGTGATTGAACAACATCCAGACCAATTTTGTCTAGTTGGTATTGCGGCTGGACATCAAGTGGATGTAATGCAGAAAATTATTGATAAACATCCTACCATTCAGGTAGCTGGTATTTCAGATGTTTCAAAGGCTAAAGAATTAAGTGGTGTTACTGTTTATAGTGGCAATGAAGCCATGGTTCAATGTATTGAAAACTGTGAATATGATTTGTTGGTGAATGCTGTTGTTGGATTTAGAGGATTAAAGCCTACCTTAACATCTTTAAAAAAAGGAATTGATGTGGCATTGGCTAATAAAGAAAGCTTGGTTGCGGGCGGTGTTTTGGTGCGTCAGACATTGCAGGAAACAAACACCAAACTATATCCAATCGATTCAGAACACTCTGCCATCTTCCAATCCTTGCAGGGAAATCGTAGTGAAGATGTGAAGCGTTTAATTATTACGGCAAGTGGTGGTAGCTTTAGAGATAAGACAAGGGATGAGTTAGGTGATGTAACAGTAGAACAGACTTTAAAACATCCAAACTGGAATATGGGAAAACGAATCACAGTGGATAGTGCAACAATGGTCAATAAAGGTTTTGAAGTGATTGAAGCACACTATTTATTTGATTTGCCGTATGAAAAAATCGATACAGTGTTACATCGTCAAAGCATCGTGCATTCTATGGTTGAATACAATGACAACGCAATTATTGCACAACTTGGATCTGCCGATATGCGTTTACCAATTCAATATGCGTTATGTTATCCAGATCGTCCGGTGTTAAAGGAAGATCATCCTTTGGATATGACAAAAACAATGGATTTGAACTTTAAAGAAATGGATTATGTTCGTTATCCAATGTTGAAACTAGCCTATGAAATTGGTAAAAAAGAAGGAAATCTAGGTGCCGTATTTAATGGAGCGGATGAACAGGCAGTACAGCTATTTTTAGATAAAAAGATTTCATTTTTACAAATTGAAGAAAGTATTGAACAAGCTTGTAAGCAGGCAAAATATATTGAAAACCCTACAATTGATCAATTAGAAGCAACGGATACGTGGGCTCGAAAGTTTGTTGTTGAATATTGGGACTAGACCAATTGATATTTTGGGAGTAAAATAGTGAAATGGAATGGAGGGTTTGTCGTGAATAAAGCAAAGGTTTATTGTGTCGCAAGTGCTGTAGCAGTTTGTGTGGCTTCAAATCCAAATATGGATGTGCTTGCCAAACAAGTACAGCCAGTAAAATTAGAAGAAAAAGCCCAACAGACAATTACTGCAGATGATTTTATCAACCTCTTCTACAAGGACAGACTTGCCAAATTGT
>NZ_DBMEXE010000268.1:0-1891 GCF_056804935.1 Holdemanella sp.
AAAGATAAAGTTAAAGCCGTTCAAGCACTTGGAAAGGCATTTGATCTATAATGGAACTTCCAGTTAAATTTAAAGAACAAATGAAAGAGCTTCTTCAAGAAGAATATGGAGACTACCTACAAAGTTTTGATCATGATAGATATTATGGTTTAAGAGTCAATACACTAAAAATTTCTGTTGAAGAATTTCTAAAGATTTCCCCCTTTAAACTAAAACCCATCCCTTGGACAAATGATGGCTTCTATTATTCAAGTGAAGATAAACCTAGTAAACACCCCTACTATTATGCAGGCCTTTACTATCTTCAAGAACCCAGTGCTATGTTACCAGCACAAGTTCTTCCTGTAGACGAAAATGATATTGTATTAGATACGTGTGCAGCTCCTGGTGGAAAGAGCACAAAGCTTGCGACAAAACTCAATCATACTGGGCTTTTAATTTCAAATGATATTAGTTCTTCAAGATGCCAAGGCCTCTTAAAAAACATTGAATTATTCGGATGTGACAACGCCTGGGTAACCAGTGAAGATTTGACAAACATGGAACAACATTATCCTGAAACATTTGATAAGATTCTAGTGGATGCCCCATGTAGTGGTGAGGGAATGTTTCGAAAAGAGCCAGACTTAATTAAAAGCTGGATTGAAAAGGATGATACATTCTATCCACCTATTCAAAAAAACATTTTAAATGCTGCTGTATCCATGTTAAAGCCAGGTGGATCTATCGTATATTCCACTTGTACTTTTTCGATTCACGAAAATGAAGAAGTTATTCAAGATGTATTAGACAAACATCCTGACTTACATCTTGTTCCTATTAATAAAATCGATGGTATGATGCCAGGTGTAAACATGGAGGAATGTGTTCGTTTATATCCACATAAAATCAAGGGAGAAGGTCACTTTGTAGCTTTACTTGTCAAAGATGGAGAAACAAAACATAAAAAAATAAAACTGGAGCCAAGCGATAAGCTTGATGATTGTGTTACTGATTTTTTACGATTGGTTAAATTAAATAAGGCAACCATTAAAATCAAAAAGGACAAGGTCATCTGGTTAAACAGTGATTTTCAAGCTTATAAAGGCTATCGCGTCTTAAGATCTGGCTTATTATTAGGGCAACTTAAAGGTAAACATTTTGAACCCAGCCAAAGTCTTGCCCTTGCCCTTTGTCCTGAACAATTTAAAAATGTATTAAACTTTTCCATTGAAGATGAGCGTGTTATTAAATACTTAAAAGGTGAAACTCTAGATGTGAAAGATTTGGATTCAAAAACATCTGGATGGACACTTGTTTGCGTAAATAACTTCCCTTTAGGCTTTGCGAAACTTTCTAAAGGCTCATTAAAAAATAAATATGCGAAAGGATGGCGTTATCAATGAGACTTGACAAATATTTATCTCATATGGGATTTGGCACAAGAAATGACGTTAAAAAATTAATTAAAAACGGCTGGGTTACCATTAATGATGAAACCATAAAAAAGGCAGACTATAACGTAAAAGAAGATGATCGTGTTTGTGTGGATGATGAACCCGTAAGCTATGTAGAATACGAATACTATATTTTAAATAAGCCTCAAGGCTATGTGAGCGCCACTGAAGATATGCTCTATCCGACTGTCATGGAACTTGTCCAAAGCCAAAGACACGATTTGTATCCAGTTGGAAGACTTGACGTAGATACAGAAGGCTTATTACTCATCAGCAACGATGGTAAATTAACCCATGAAGTATTATCACCAAAAAAACATGTAGATAAAAAATACTATGTTGAATTTGATGGAACTTTACCAGAAAATGCCGTAGACTTCTTTAATCAGCCTATGGAATTTGAAGAATTTACTTCAGCCCCTTCAAAACTAGAAATTTTAGATACAAATAAAGCC
>NZ_DBMEXE010000269.1:0-1864 GCF_056804935.1 Holdemanella sp.
AACAGCTCCTAAATCATATTCAGGAATGTTGTAAGTTGAAATTGTTGGACGCATCATTGTCAAATATTTTGAGTTCAAGATACATACAAGTTCTGTATCATCTGGAATTGAATATCCGCTTTCTTTACATGCGTTCATTAAAGCGATGGCCTGAGAATCACGGAATGTAATGACCATACGACTTGGTTTGTGGTTCTTGTAGTAGTCGGATAAGAATGTGTAGCTTGATTTGTAGCTATCATCGTATCTAACATACTTATCAAATACCAATCCTTTTTCTGCATAAGCACGATCTACACCCGCTTTTAATTGTTCCATCATAGAAAGATTCAATTTATCTTCTACCATAGAAATATCATCAATGCCTTTTTCGAAGCATTCATTCACAAATTCATAAGCCATACGTTCGAAGTTGATATATACATTTCCAACGTTACCAATCTTTTGGCCTTTTAATTTACTTCCAATTACAACCATTGGAATTTGGTATTCATGTAAAACTTCCAGTTCATCTTCTGAGAAGTTGTCGTTAAACAAGATGACACCATCGACACGTGATTTAATAATAGATTCAATCACATCCTGCATTTTTGAAATTCCCTTACTTGTTGTATGGAACATGATATTGTAGTTATAGATTTTTGCGACATCCATCAAACCATTCAAGATTTTTGCGTTGTACGCAAACAATTTTTCGCTCATTACGATTGAAATTGTCGTAGTTTTAGACAATGCCAAACCTTGCGCAATCGCATTTGGTTTATAACCCAATTTTTCAATCGCTTGTTGAACACGCATACGTGTATCTTCACGCACTACATTACTATCATTAATAACACGTGATACAGTTGCCAATGAGACATCGGCTTCTTTGGCAACATCATAAATGGTAATTCGTTTCATTCCTATTCGTCCCCCTTATTAAAAATCTTCTTTAATCCACTAAACAATGCTTCGGTAGCTTTACCCGTTACTTCTTCTGCTTTATCAACGGCACGAATAACAGAATCATTCGTACGAATTTCATCGACTTTTTCATCCGCCTTATCAATTACCTTGCGCAAAGAATCATTTTTTCTTAATGTTTCTTTTCCATATTTAAAGCCCTCAACAACCAATCCAGCTGTACCCTGTAAGAATTCTTTTCCAGCTGACATTGTCTGTTTAAATTGTTCACTTTCACTTACTTCAACCACTTTATCCTTTGTCGAAGAAAGAATATCTTTCGCATCTTCTTTTGCCTGCGATAATGCTTCCTTAACCTTTTCAGGATCTGAAGCATCCTTTAATAAGTCACGCACATCATCGAATAATTTTTCGATTTTGCTCTTGGCATCCTCAATAATTCTTTCATTATCTGTATTTTCGGATTCATGCATTACTTCAAGCTCTAGCATCGATTCTTTTTCTAAATCATCAATTAATTGTTTTTCATCCATGTCATTCATCCTCCTTTGTTTCTATGCTTTCTTTTCCAGTTTTTTTACTTTGATACCAGTCTTTGGCATTTTGTACATTTTCACTTAACGCACCAACCACATTCATAAATGCTTCTTTTGCGGTTTGATTTACCTCATCCACCGTATTCGAAATATTTTCTGCCGTCTTTAATGGCTCATCTAGTTTTTTCAATTGATCATTGGCCGTATCCAACGTTTTTGAGACTTGTTTTAAAGTTTCAATCAATTGCTTCAAAAAGAGAATTAAATAAATTAATGCGATGACACCAACGATGGGTAACACATATGAAAATGCACGAGCTAATGTACTCATAAAGATATCTAAACTCACAATACCACCTCAGAAAGATTATAACATGAACTTTCTAACTTATCTATTTATTTTGAAACTTTTTTCACAAGTG
>NZ_DBMEXE010000270.1:0-488 GCF_056804935.1 Holdemanella sp.
GTTCAATCGATTTATTCTCTTTTGGCTGTTGCTTAACAGGATATGAATATTGTATTTCTGGCTGTTCAAATGCAACACTCTTCTTTTCAGGTTTACTAACAGCTACTGTTTTTAAAGAAGCATTTAAAGCATCTTGAATTGTTGTTTTGATTAAATCTAGCATTTCGCCTTGTTTTGACAAACGAACCTCCCATTTATTAGGGTGTACGTTTACGTCAACCAATTGTGTATCTGAATCCATTTGTAAAACAACGATTGGAAAACGATTCGGCGGCATATAATCACTATATGCATCTAGAATTGCTTTTTGGATTGCGACACTGCGAATCAATCTTGTATTTAAAGTTAAAAACATAAAATATTTTGTGGCCCGATTGATTTTGGGCTGGATTGCATATCCATGAATATGAAAATCTTCATTGTTTCCTTCAAATGGAATTGCATTCTGCGCTACTTCTTTACCATACATTTGGTATAGAATTTCTTGG
>NZ_DBMEXE010000270.1:498-1856 GCF_056804935.1 Holdemanella sp.
CCATTGCCACTTGTTTGAAATACAACTCTTCCATCGTGAGAAAGTTGAAAACGAATTTGTGGATGGGATAATGCCATCTTATTCATTAAATCGGCAATTACAGAAAATTCATAAGAAATGCTCTTTAAATGTTTAAATCTTGCGGGTGTTTTAACAAATAATCCTGAAACATCTAATTTTGTTCCTCGTGGACAATTACAAGTTTCATCAACATCTAAACTTCCATAGTTGTATCTTAATAAAGTTCCTTCTTCACCATTGCTTGTCTGCAATTCAACTTGGGCAACAGAAGCAATACTTGGTAAAGCTTCCCCTCTAAATCCCATAGTTTGAATATTGAATAATTCTTCTTCTGAATGCATTTTACTTGTGGCATGTCGCATAAAAGCTAAATGTGCATCTTCATGATCCATTCCACAGCCATCATCAGTAATCACAATTCGTTCAATACCACCTTGGTATACTTCAACTTCTATGACTGTAGCACCTGCATCAATACTGTTTTCAACGCATTCCTTTACAATTCCAGCCGGTCTTTCTACGACTTCACCAGCCGCAATCATATTTGTCAAATGTTCACTCAATACATGTATCTTAGCCATACTTCACACCTCCATTCATATGAATTTCATATTTATGATTCGATTTTTTCACTTAGTTTTTTTAACTCATAAAGACAATCCAGAGCATCTCTAGGAGTCATTGAGTCGATATCTAATTCTTGTAGTTGTTGTAAAAGTTGTGACTTTTCTGGTTGAACTTGATCCATCACAAATAAACTTGGTTGATAATTTTGATTGTTATCTTGATTTTCAAAATTCAATAAAAGTTGTGAAGCTCTGTCTAAAACTACTTTTGGTAAATGTGCGAGTTTAGCTACATTGATACCATAAGATTTATCAGCCTTTCCTTCAATTACACGATATCTAAATTCAATCTCATTTTTCTCTTCACGAACATCAACATGTACATTGCGCATAGATTGATGTTCTTCCGCCAATTCCGTTAATTCATGATAGTGCGTCGAAAATAATGTTTTTGCTCCGATTGCTTCATCAATATATTCAAGCATTGCTTGAGCAAGAGCCATACCATCATAAGTTGCAGTTCCACGACCAATTTCATCAAATAAAATCAAGGAATGTTTTGTAGCATAACGTAAAGCTGTATTGGCTTCCATCATTTCCACCATGAATGTACTTTTTCCTGTCAATATATCATCCGATGCGCCGATTCTTGTAAAGATTCGATCAAAAATTGGAAGTTGTGCTGTTTTAGCTGGAATAAAACTTCCCATTTGTGCCATAACTACAAGTAAGGCATTTTGTCGCATATATGTAGATTTACCACCCATGTTT
>NZ_DBMEXE010000271.1:0-1852 GCF_056804935.1 Holdemanella sp.
AAAAAGCTTTGATTGCGATTAGTGTATTGTTTGCGATATTGAAGGCTCGTACAATGCCTTTATGTATCTTTGATGAGGTAGAAGCTGCATTAGACCAGGCAAATGTTGAGCGCTTTGCCCGTTATTTATCTCATTATCGTGGTCAATCTCAATTTATTGCGGTAACACATAGACCAGGAACTATGGAACAGTGCGATACGTTATATGGGGTTACAATGCTAAAAGATGGTGTTAGTAAAGTGTTAAAAGTGCAATTGAAAGATGCAGTACATATAGCTAAGGAGGAAAAGTAATGTCGGTCTTTTCGAAAATAAAAGAAGCTTTCGTAAAAAGTGAAGATAAAGATAAATATTTATCAGGCCTTGATCGTTCAAAGAAAAGCTTTGGAGATCGTATGCGTGCTTTATCCAATAACTTTCATGGAATTGATGATGACCTATTAGAGCAAATTATGGTTATTCTACTTGAGAGTGATGTGGGTATTCATACAGCACAAAAAATTGTGGATGCGTTTGAATCAAATGGAAAACATGTTAAAGAATATGATTCCATGTTAGATTATTTGGTTTCAATTCTTTATGATTTCTATGATGAATCAAACGATGAACCAATTAAAATGAATGAAGAAGGTCCAACTGTTATTTTAATGGTTGGTGTAAATGGTAGTGGTAAGACAACTACAAGTGCAAAATTAATTCAATACTACAAGGAACAAGGTAAGAAAGTTGCGGTTGCTGCAGCTGATACTTTCCGTGCTGGAGCTATTGATCAAATCGATACTTGGGCAACACGTTTAGGTGTGCATTGTGTTAAAGGTAAAATGAACCAAGACCCAAGTTCCGTATTAGTTGATGCTTGTCGTTATGCCAAAGAAAATGATATTGATATTTTGATTTGCGATACAGCGGGTCGTCTACAAAATAAAACAAACTTGATGAATGAATTAAGTAAGATGCACCGTGTTGTACAAAGAGAAATTGAGGGAGCACCACAAGAAGTCTGGTTAGTTTTAGATGCGACAACAGGTCAAAACGGTATTTCACAGGCAAAAGTATTCTTGGAAGCAACTGATGTAACAGGTATCGTTTTAACGAAGATGGATGGTACGGCAAAAGGTGGAGTTGTACTCGCAATTCGTGATCTATTACACTTACCAGTTCGTTTCCTAGGTCTAGGGGAAAAGCCTGCTGATTTAAGACCATTTGATATCAATGCCTTCTTGATGGGAATCACAAAGGGTATGGAAGAATAATGATTTCAAAATTAGATGCGAATGATTTATTAGATGTGTATGGAGAATTGTTGACCGAACGTCAAAGAGAGATATTATCTCTTTACTATGAGGAAGATTTCTCTTATACTGAAATAAGTGAGGAACTAGAGATTTCTCGTGCAGCCGCGATGGATTCGGTACATCGAGCTACGAAATTACTGGAAAAATATGAAGCAGCGATTGGTTATGTCGCTAAGAAAAAATTATTGGATTCATGGATTTTACATCATGAAGATGTTGAACAAATCGAAATATTAAAAGAAATTTTTTAGGAGGATCAAAAAATGTCGATTGTTATGAGTGTTAATGCAGGAAGTTCATCTTTGAAATTCCAAGTTTTCAAAATGCCAGAAGAAGAAGTTCTAGCACAAGGAAACGTAGAACGTATTGGTTTAAACGATTCTATTTTTGGAATGAAAGCCAATGGAGAAAAAATTGAAGAGATCTTAGATATCAAAGATCATGCAGTGGCTGTAAAAAAATTAATGGAAGCATTAATTGAACACAAAGTTGTAAATAGTTTAGAAGATATCAAAGCGATTGGTCATCGTGTTGTTCATGGTGGAGAATATTTCTCTC
>NZ_DBMEXE010000272.1:0-1830 GCF_056804935.1 Holdemanella sp.
CGATTGTTCCAAACTTTTTCAATCACAAGCCAAATAGGTACTCGATTCGATTCACTTCGAATCAATAAAGAAAGAATACTACATTCCAACTTAGTCAATTGATATTTTGTATTCTTACACGCAAGTGTTTCTTCTTTCTTATTCAATAGAATATCTTGATATTGTAAATAAGAATCGTCTATCACATTTTCTTTTAACATCACTTTGACTCTTGCAATCAATTCCTTTGTAGAAAAGGGCTTGGACAAATAATCGTTGGCACCTAAATCAAAACCTGTAACTTTATCATCCACTTCATTTAATGCACTTAAAAGTAATACCGGAATATCATTTTTTTGTTTTCGAATCAAAGACAATACTTCATATCCATTTTTTTCAGGCATCATAATATCTAAAATTAATCCGTCATAAATTTCTTGAGAAATCAAACGAATGGCACTATTCCCATCAAAACACACATCGCAATTATAGCCCGCATCTTCTAAGACGGCTTGTAGTGCTTTAGCCAAATTCACTTCATCATCCGCAATCAATAATCGCATATTATCCCTCAATTCTATCTTTGATTGTCTGAAATGATAAGTCTAAAGAAGCAATTTCATCGGCACATCGTTTTAATTCACTACGAATCAAATCTTCATCTTCAATATGTTTCTTATAATGAATTTGATGTTCTAGATTTGCCCAAAAATCTAATGCGATCGTTCGTACTTGGATTTCAACTAAACATCCATCCACTTCACAAATCACATGTAGACTGCGATACCCACTGGGTTTGGGATGACTTAAATAGTCTCTTACTTCCACCACTTTAAAGTATGAATGAATCCAATCCTTTACTTCATAGATTTCATCCACAAACGAACAAATGATGCGAACGCCAATAATATCATGAAGCAATGAATAATCATCGCCCACTTTTTTCATAACACTTTCTGGTGACTTAATTCTAGAAGTTGTATATTGTATACAAGCTAATGCACTCGAATGAATTGTATTTAAAACCTTATCCAAAACATTTTTAAACGTATCATAGTCAGATTCATAAAATTCTTTATATGTCATACCATAAACATACTAAACAACACTTAAAATTTGCTTAAAAAAAGTTAGAGATTACTCTCTAACTAAAATAATATCCTTTATAATCATAATAATAAATTCGATAAATAAAACGATCATTTTTCTTGATACTGAACTGTTGTTCAAGATTTCCATCCGTATCGTAAATGGATAATAGTCCTGCAATTCCTGAATCTACGACAATATGATCACCTAGATTTTGTGCACTCGATACATAGGCACTAAATGGAACTTCAAATGAATTGGCCATTGTATATGTCCCTTCGTTTTCATCCACTAAATATTGATAGTAATAGGATGTCGTGCCTTCTGTAATACTTGTTTGAATCCCATCATTTACCGTCCAATCATAATCTTTTCTTGTCTTAGAATATCCAAAATTATTATCAAACATGTATAGATAATATTGACCAGATTCTAATGCATCATCTTCCAAATAAGTTACTGTATGTTGTCCTCCACTCGTCAAGAAGTCACCTACTTTTGTATATAAGTATTCTGTATAGTCTGTATCTTTCCAGAAATCTTCATTGCCTATGATATAGCCAATACTTGGATTTGTGCTTACATCATTGATTTTAATGATTGAACTTGTTTCTCGAGAAGAAAGAATGACACTATCATCATTTAGATATTGAAGTGTATTGATATGCATCCAATCCCATTTCGAACCTTCTTTATGATCCGTACTCTCTTTGTAGCTTTTAAATAAATCTTCTAGATCTAATAATTCCGTGACTTCTTCAC
>NZ_DBMEXE010000273.1:0-1822 GCF_056804935.1 Holdemanella sp.
TAAACGCAAAGATTTCAATAATGACAACCCCAAAGCCTAACATCTGCGTTAGTGTCATTGCCCCTAACATCTCATTTAAGTTTGGATTGTTTGCCAAAGAAACGACCATATACAACATCATTGTCGTTAAGACACTCGTTAATATATAAGGAATGATGGTACGCGCATTCTTCTTCAAATTATCTACAGCTAAATTTAAATAGAAAGCTCTACTCATGATGCACACCACCTGTAGCTAGTAATGTCAACGTATCACTAATACATTGGTGCATCTGATCTAAATTCTTGTTTCCCTTATAAATTTCATGGAAGATTTTTCCATCCTTAATAAACAGAACGCGAGACGCATGACTTGCCGCCTTTGTTGAATGGGTAACCATCACAATCGTCTGTTGATTTTCATTGATTGTTCCAAATAAATGTAAAAGTTCCTCTGTACTCTTTGAATCCAAAGCCCCCGTTGGCTCATCGGCCAAAATTAAATCTGGATTTGTGATGATGGCACGAGCTACAGCTACACGCTGCTTTTGTCCACCACTAATTTCATATGGAAACTTATCTAAAATACCCTCAATTCCTAATTGTTTTGCGATAGGTTCCAATCTTTTTTTCATTTCTGGATATTTTTTCTTGCTTAAAACCAAAGGCAAGAAAATATTATCGCGATTATTAAAATTATCTAATAAGTTAAAATCTTGGAATACAAAGCCCAAGTGTTCTCTTCGAAAGTTCGCAATTTCCTTTTCTGAAATATGTGTAATATCTTTACCATGTAATAAGACTTGTCCACTTGTTGGTTTATCTAAAGCGGCCAAGATATTTAATAGTGTTGTCTTACCTGATCCAGACTCTCCCATGATAGCGACATATTCGCCTTTATTCACACTAAAATTAACGTTGGTCAATGCCTGTACTTGATTCTGTGTAAATCTTGTTGTATATACTTTTTTTAAATTTTTTACTTCTAATAATGCCATATTCATTACCTCCATGTACACCAAAATTCTACAAAGAATCCAAAAATGCAGCCATCGATTCAGCTAACACTATTCTTACAAGATTGTAAGATTACTCAATTCTTCCTTCAAAATGCGTAAGATCTAGTAATACACGAGTGCCCTTACCTACACTCGATTCAATTCTAATTTTATGATTCAACATATCTAAAATATTCTTACATAAATATAGACCTAGACCACTTGCCGTTTTATCACTACGCCCATTTATGCCTGTATATCCCTTTTCAAATACACGGTTTAGATCACTTGCACTAATGCCAATACCCGTATCTTCAATAACTAAGACATGTTTTGATTTCATATATATAGAGATCAAACCATTTTCATCGGTATATTTAAGACTATTTGAAAGGATTTGTTCCAACACAAACACAAGCCACTTTTCATCACTCAAAATAACATCCCCGGTTTCTTTAAAGCTCAACTGAATGTGTTTTCGAATAAATTCTGTTGAGAAACGGCGAATCGATTGTCGAATCAAATCATCCAATTCTAATTCTTTAAATAAGAAATCTGTGTGCGTACTATGTAAGCGTAAATAGGCTAAAACCATATCTGTATATTGGTCCATGCGTAAGAGTTGCAGCTTAATTTCACTACGACTCAATTCCTCATCTTCAAGTAGTAATTTCATAGCAGCAATGGGAAGCTTAGCCTGATGTACCCACATCGTAAAATAATCTTCTAGATCATGCATTTTGTTTTCTGAAGAAATAACATACTCGTCATGATACTCTTTCATAGCCACTAAGATTTTATGATAGTCTTCTCCCATCAATGAAGAATCTTGAAGATTACAAGAT
>NZ_DBMEXE010000274.1:0-1806 GCF_056804935.1 Holdemanella sp.
TTCTGAATAAGTAACATCCTTATAGGCACGATCAAAACAGATTTTGAATGCCTTATGAAGCATACAATTATACAGTTCAAGATCCTTTTTAATGATCAATTCTGCATCTGGTTCCAAATCTTTATAATAGATTCTTTGTGTCATTGAAAACACCTTCATAAGACAAGTCCTCCTGTTCTATCTGACTCTATTATACTATATTCAAAACAGGTTTAATAGATAGATTTGTGACTTTCTAATTTATTTTATTTGTATTATTATATCACCAATGTTATTATGTGATATTCATTGAAATTCTCACATGTTCACATTAAATTCACATTGTAACTGTATTTTTATTCAATTTAGAATGGTTTCATTCTATACTTCAATTATGGACACAACTTATCATTCAAACATTTCAGTTGAAACTTTATCACTATTAGATTGTGATGTTCGAAACTTTGATTTCAATCATCCTATTAAAAACATCTTCTTCGATAATATTGAATACATTCGAAAATTAGATGCTTCCGGTAAAGCTCGTCCTTACATTTTAGACAATGTAGAACGTTCTCTTCTTTGCCACACATGTTATCTTGGTTTTGATCAGTTTGAGTGTACGGATTGTGACAACTGGAACATTATTCCACACTCATGTCATTCAAGATTCTGTAATGCCTGTGGTGTTAAATATGCCAAACAGCTTGCAGCCAAAGCCACTTCTTTTTGTCTTGACTGCCCTCATAGACACATTGTATTTACTATTCCTGAAGAACTTAGAAACTAGTTCAGACAGGATCGTACCAGACTCAATCTATTATTTGTTGCAGCTAGAAATACAATATGTATACTAGTGAATAGATCATTATTAAAGAAACTGAAAACGAAACAATTAAGGAATACTCATTATATATTCAAAGATATTCCTGTTCGTAATGAATTTGGCATGATTGCCACTATACATATTTTGGAAGGGACCTTAAATGGAATCCACACATCCATTGTCTTATACCGGAACTTGTATATTCGCAAAAAACAAACAAACTTAAGATGTTCCACCATTTCAATTTTTCTAGGCTTCGAAAAACATTTCAATATTAGCTGATACATCTCATCATTGAATCTGGTGGATTGAGTAAACTAGAAGAAAGAAACAGACTCTATAAAGGACACCCAAAAGGTTTCTATGTCTATGCCAAATCTAAATCAGATAATAATGATTCCAATAATAGTAAAAACATTCAAGGCTGCATAAACTACTTCATTCGCTATGTAGGTAGACCTGCGATGGCTGAAAATAGAATTACAGAATACAATAAAGAATCAAAGACTGTCAGCTGGTTCTACAATGATTACAAGGATGAGAAAAGATATGATGTCACAGATAACGTAATCAACTTTATAAACCACCTTATTATACATATTCCAGACTACCATGTCTTAACCACTCGATATTATGGATTCTATGCCAATGCATCTAAGAAAACATTGGATAAAGTACATGCACTTCTTGGAATCAAAAAGAATAAGAATTATTCTCGTGAAACAAGAACCAAAGCCCTTAAAAACAAACTCAATAAATTTAGATACCGCACTCATTTAATAGATTCTTTTAATAGAGACCCAATCCAATGTAAATGTGGATCTATAATGCAGTATACCTATACCTATAATCCTTTAGAAAACTCAAAGAATGACAGAACATACAGAAAAAGATGTATTGATGAAATGTACAAAATGCGGTTACGAAGAAGAAGTACCTAGATGGTTGATCGATGAATTATTTCCAAATGAACCTGAAGAAAACTATATGATGCACTGCCC
>NZ_DBMEXE010000275.1:0-1803 GCF_056804935.1 Holdemanella sp.
CTTTTCATGCATCGGTTATGTTAATGAGAATAGGTAAAAATAAAGCATTATTAATAGAAAATTCAAAAGCCTTGGATAGTGAGACATTTTCTTATAAAGAAGAGTTCGACATCCTAATAAATGAACTTTCAACATATGGAAATTGTGAGATTCCAAAAGATGAAGCAGATTATCTTCTTATGCATCTTTTAGGTATGTATTTGAATGAAAGCTCATTTTTAGAAAATGATTTTTTAAATGAAATGCTTCCAGTGTTAAAGGAAGATATTGTGAATTGTAATAAGGCTGTAATGGAAAGTTCTTTTGTATCTGAATTAAAGAAAGAAGTACCAGAAACATATTTCTTACAAAGAGAAATGGAAGAAAAATCATTTGATCCAATTATCATTCCTGAAATGCAGGAAGAAAATAAATTAGCTTCTAAATACCAAGCAATCATTGCGAGTGCACAAATTGAGTTTGATGGTGAAACATATACTCTTGCGGCTTTAGAAGTAAAGACAAATGATAAAGATAGAGATACTCGTAAACGTGCAATGCAAGCCTATTGGGGATGGTATGACGAACATGCTAAAGAAATTGGTGAAGTTTATGATCAATTAGTGCAAGTGCGTACGCGTATGGCTAAAAAATTAGGATATGAAAACTATATCGAACTTGGTTACTATCGCATGATGCGTTTTGACTACAATAAAAAGGATGTAGAAAACTATCGTAAACAAGTATTAGAGGATGTTGTTCCTTTAGATAATGAGTTATATGCTCGTCAACAAAAACGTTTGGGTTATGATACTTTGCATGCTTGGGATGAAAAGTTTGAATTCACTTCAGGAAATCCAGCACCTAAATATAGTCGTGAAGAATTAGTAAAACGTGAATTAAAGATGTATCAAGAACTAGATCCTAAAACAGGTGAATTCTTTGAATTTATGACAGAAAGAGAATTGTTAGATCTAGATTCAAAGCCTGGTAAAGCAGCTGGTGGATATTGTACATTCATTCCAAATTATCAATCTCCATTCATCTTCGCAAACTTTAATCAGACAAGCCATGATGCTGAAGTACTAACACATGAAGCAGGACATGCTTTCCAAGTATATTCAAGTAAAGATATTTTCCCAATCGATTGTGTATGGCCTACTTATGAATCTTGTGAAATCCACTCTATGTCTATGGAATTCTTTACATATCCATGGATGAAATCTTTCTTTGAAGAAGATGTAGATAAATATTATTTCAATCATTTGTCAGGAGCTGTTAAGTTCTTACCTTATGGAGTTTTAGTGGATCACTTCCAGCATGAAGTATATGAAAAACCAGAAATGTCTTGTGAAGAAAGATTGGCTACTTGGAGAAAGTTGGAAAAACAATATTTGCCTCATAAAAACTATGAAGGTATTGATATTCTAGAAAAAGGTGGATGGTGGATGCGCCAGCTTCACATTTTCATGGATCCATTCTATTATATTGATTACACATTAGCTCAAGTATGCGCATTGCAGTTCTGGGCTCGTATTCAAAAGAATGATGAAAAAGCTTTTGAAGACTACAAACACATTTGTAAGATTGGTGGAACATTGCCGTTCAGAAAAATTGTAAAAGAAGCAGGATTAAAGGTTCCTTTCGAATCTGGATGCTTAAAAGATACTGTTCAATTGGTTCGCGAATGGTTTGAAAAAGCAGATGATTCACAATTTTAAAATAGTAGTTACGCATGAAAAATAAAATGGCTTAAATAAACAAAATCGGAAACTCTATTAAAGAATTTCCGATTTTTTTATGGGTTGAGAAGGCAATATTAAT
>NZ_DBMEXE010000276.1:0-683 GCF_056804935.1 Holdemanella sp.
AGGATAGTAAGAACATATCATTCTTTTCTAAACATAAATCGGCAATGGAACAAATCTGCATTTCTTCAGTAGAATAATCAATGCCTTCACAATTGATCATGAAATCGTAGCTGCATACAATGTCTAAACTAGACATCACAAAATATGTCATATCCGCTAATGGAAGTCTTTTAGGGAATGTGATGGTTCTTGTGATGTCGTCCAATTGAAACTGAATGGTACAAATTTGAAATCTTTCCTTTAAATAGTCCGTTTTTTCTTCTATACAAATCTTTATACCTTCTTCAAAAGAATAATCGTGGAATTCAGAATCAATATCTAATAATTCATGTAGATATTGATTGGCGATTTCATGAAGTAAGATGAATTGATATTTTTCATCTTGGGGTGCATATTTGAATAATTCATTTAATGCAGGTTCTAATTTCTTGTTGTTTGTGATGGCTTCCATTGTCATTTCCATCATGGAATCCATTTGTTTTTGTAGTTCCTTTTTCATTTCATTACTCCATATCCATATGTTTTAACATATTAAAAATATCATCGATTTCTTCCAAATTATCTTTAACTAGAGGAATATCTAATTTCTCACAAATAAAATCAAGCCAATTTAGAATATATGGATTTCTGGCATATACATGTTTAGGCTTACCAAAATGTTCGATGGCACCCAAAAAATTATT
>NZ_DBMEXE010000276.1:693-1798 GCF_056804935.1 Holdemanella sp.
AAAGTGTAAAATTTGGTTATTTCTTAAATCAAATACTATATAGGCTAATGGATTGATGGGCCTTTCAAAACCTTCATCATTTGTGGGAACCATCATATAATCCATATCAATCGCAAGTTCTAAATCTCCATCCTTTATATTTTTAAAATAATCAATTAGATTTGAATCATTGACAAGAATCGTATTATAACGTTCTGGTTCCATAGGCCTAGGTACAGTATAAGAGAACCAATTTCCATCTTCATCTTTTTGTGTGTAGAGAATATCTCCTCCTTCAAAGATGGACTCTTGATAATCTTCATGTTTTAATGTTTCAATCAATCCTTTATAGGTTTCAATCAACATTTTGATTTCACCATAGTTTGGAAGGCTTGGAAAACTTTTCTTTTCAAAAGTTTTAAAATAAATCCAGTTTCCATTGCCACGAAAACGAAGACCTAATTGTTTGATAATTGAATACATTTCATCATCGATTTCATCACGATTTCCCCAATAACAAGTAATGCAGTTTTGATCGGACATCACAAACGTTGCAGGTACATTATAGTCGTCATTGCAGATTTGACAAAAATCACTATAACCTTCCATGCCTCGATAAACACTGATACCTGTGCATGTTCCACTTTTACCCATAATGGATACGAAGTTTGGTTCTTCATTTTTCTTTGTTTCTACCGCAATTAAATCCATGTCCCAATATGAGTTCCAAGGCTTTAATTTTGTGATTTCAATAGCTAAATCATAGAGTTCTTTCCATTGTTCTAATGTTGCTGGTGTTGCCATAATAATTCCTCAACTTTATTGTATTAATAGTAACATTACTGCATGCTAAACTCAATTAAGATTCCTTAATGATTTTTCCAGATATATAATCAGGAATGAGTTCAAAACATTGTACACTAGGTCCGGAATATTTTAATTCATGATCAATATAATTTTGATCATTGGTAAATTTTAGGCAGAGTTGCGTACATATTTCTTTGACTTTATCTGGATCATTTACCATTTTGATTTTTCCAAACACAATCACACTCTGATAATGAACGGCCCATTCACCATCTTTTTTAAAACCTTTATCCATGACACAAAAGCTTGCCTTATCACA
>NZ_DBMEXE010000277.1:0-1744 GCF_056804935.1 Holdemanella sp.
GGCTATCTCCCTTAGTTCGTTGTTTTCGTTCAGTACCGGAGCCCAGTCGGTCAGGTTATCATCAGTGTCGCCATATATTTCTTCTTAAAACCATAGCTAAAATCACAAGCCTATCTATTTCTACACTTACCTTTGTGATCAACGTCTTATTGTTGATTCTAGGTATCGTTCTAATTGGTAAAGAGTTTGGGGCAAAAACGATTTATGCCTCTTTATTATTGCCTTTATTTCTAGCTGTATTTGAAAAAATTTATCCAAATAACGTATCTTTAACACAAAATGCTGTTTTCGACATGGCCACCTATACATTGATTTTAGCATTTGGACAAACCATTCTATTTCGTGTAAACGCATCGAGTGGTGGAACGGATATTATTGCGAAAATTATCAATAAATATACACATATGGATCTAGGCAAAGCTTGTACTTTAGTCGGACTACTCATTTGTACAACAAGTCTAATTGTATATGATATTGGCGCTTTAGTGGTTGGCGCATTGGCAACACTAGCCAATGGTCAAGCTGTAGATTATTTTATTGATGGTTTTAATAAGAAAAAGAAGATTTGTATATTATCCAAAGAATATGAAGTCATTCAAGATTATATAATGAACACATTAAAGCGTGGTGTTACTTTATATTCGGCAAAAGGTGGTTATGATAAGACCGAGCATACAGAGCTTGTCACAATCATGGCTACCAATGAATATAAAAAATTACTATATTATCTTCAAGAAAGTGATATTGAAGCTTTTGTAACAGTATCAACAGTTAATGAAGTCATCGGTACTTGGAATAATAAGAAAAATCACGTTTAAAATGACTTAGCCTCATAGTTTAATTGCACTTTCGATAATCCTTTTTGTATTCGAAATGGATTGTGAGATTTTGTTTTTTTAATATACAAAAAGACTGTAGCGGCTCACATATCGCTACAGTTTTATTATTTATATTGAACTTTTATTAGAAGTTTGTCTAATTGATCGCCTTTTTCCAATTTAGAAATACGCTCATCATTAACAACTATCATCATCGTAATCATATTATAGCCTTTTTCTTCAATCATTTCTTTATCGAAACATACAATAGGCTGACCTTTATTCACTCTATCATTTATATTCACTTTCTTAACGAATCCTTCGCCTTTTAATTCGACTGTATCCAATCCAACATGAATCAATATTTCAATACCATCCTCTGATTGAATCCCAATCGCATGAAGACTATCTTGAATCATAACAACTTGTCCGTCAACAGGTGAAATAATTTCTCCATTACTAGGGTTGATTGCGATTCCATCACCTAGTAATTTGTCTGCAAAAACTGAATCAGGAACATTTTCAATAGGCACAATGTCTCCTTGCGCGCATTTAAAGATTTCTAATTCATTTACTTTCTTTCTAAAAAACATTATTGACTCACTTTCTCTACGTATTCTTCAAAATCACTTTTTATAACTGTCACTTGTGGTCCATAAATGATTTGAATTCCTTTACCCTTTTTATCTTTAACAAACAAGGATATTAGAATAGCACCAAAATTAGTGATTACTGCTTTCATTCCTTGTTTATTCACGATTTCAAACTTGTAAACTTCTTTACCCGATGGATGTATTCCAAATACTTCTTTTTTTAACGCTCATGAGCAATAATCTCGTTCACTACTGAATCTTTGATTGTTACATTTTCTTTTTCTAATTTTTCAATTGTAGACTTAAATTGTGGTAAATAATTCTTATGTGCAA
>NZ_DBMEXE010000278.1:0-1703 GCF_056804935.1 Holdemanella sp.
GTATAGTTGATTCCTTTTTTTTATATTTTTCTTTGTGTTTTTAAATCATATAGGGCAATACCTAAACAGAAGATTTCAGAGACGGTACAACTGATCCAAATTCCATTTTCCTTTAATAATGTAGTACAAACAAATAGAGATAATAAGACAAAGAGAATGCCACGAGAAATCGAAAGCACAAAGGCTTTTCTTGGCTCTTCTAAAGCAACCATGTAGCCGCTTGTGATCACGACATGTCCCATAATCAAGAAGACAAAGCTAAATTGACGTAGCGCTATAATGGTATTAAAGTAATTTTCTGTATTTACTGGAATAAAAGCAGCCGTGATATTTGGTGCAAACACTTCTACAATTAAGAATAATATAACTCCAGCACAAGAGACTAAAACACGTGCATATTTATGAAAAGTTGAAACGGCATTTTTATCGCTTCGACCATAATAATAACTAACTAAAGGCTGAGTTCCTTGACTGGTTCCAACCATCACCATCAATACTAAGTTATAGATATACATCAATACAGTAAAAGTAACAAGTCCATCCGTACCAAGTAATTGGTTGATGCGATAATTAAATACTGTAATCATAATGCCTGGAGAGATTTCAGAAATACAATCGGGGAGGCCTAAAGATAAAATTCTAGAATATTCATGCCAAGGATAGTTTGCCTTCACAAAATGGAAATGCGATTTGTGGCTAAACGAAAAATGATAAAAGAAGAAACAGAAAGTCACAAGTTGAGATAAACCTGTAGCTAAGGCAGCACCACCAATTCCCATGTTAAAAGTTCCCATAAATAAAGGGTCAAGAATTAAGTTTGTGCCAGCTCCTAGACAAATACCCATTATGGATTTTTGGGGGAAGCCATCGGCCTTTAAAAGGACTTCGAAACAATAGGATACAATATAAAAGAAGGAGAAGCAGGATAATACTTTGATGTATGTATCTGTATAAAAAAACACATCTTCGTTTGCACCTAAAAATTCTGTGATGTGATGTGAGTTTATAAAAGATAAAATCGCAATACATAAAGCTACACATGAAATTGTGATGGTATTCATTGTGAATACTTCATGCATTTTTCTTTCTTCATTCGCACCTCGATAAATGGACATCACTGTACTCGATCCAATCGCAAATAAGACTCCAATGGAGAAAATGGTTGTGACATATGGACTTGCCACGTTTATGGAAGCTAATGCCGTATCGCCTTCATAGTGAGCAACGAATATACCGTCAACTAAGGTATATAGATTAAAGATAACCATCGAACATATGGATGGTATGACAAATTTAAGATATTGTTTCAACATAAAATCACCAATTTAAGTGTAAACCTTGGTATAATACTAAGGTCAAGGATGGCAATATGAAAAAGTATTATAAAATCAATGAAATCGCAAAATTATACAATATTAAAACAGACTCTTTAAGATACTATGAAGAAGTAGGTTTAATTTGTCCAATGCGATCAAAATCAAATTATCGATTATACACACTGAATGATATCTATATTTTAAACATTATTCGAGATTGTTTAAAATTAGGGTATGATACACATCAAATCAAGGAATATTTAGACAATCGAAGCGTAAATAATACAATTGTGTTTTTAAAAGAGGAAGAGAAGTTGATTCAAAGACAGATTCAAGAATTGAACACGAAACTACTTTCGATTCAAACTCGAATCATAGATTTAGATC
>NZ_DBMEXE010000279.1:0-1691 GCF_056804935.1 Holdemanella sp.
TCGCAATCGCAAAGCCAACTTTCCCATCGCCAACTACAATAATTTTCATATTTCCTCCAAAAAAAATAAATTCCGATACGGAATCTATCTCAAGTATAATACAAATCAATATTAAAAACTAGTGATACAGAAAATATGTTCAATCTCCTTGCATTTTCAATTCATAGTGATATACTAGGCTATGCTGGATAATCAAATTACCCTTTTACCGCTTATCCAGCGTTTCCTATTTCTTGAGCTGATTTACCCGATCAGCTCTTTTTTTCGTTTTACAATCGAGTATAATGCCCTTAGAAAGGTGCATGGTACGATACAAATGGAAAGTAAAGAAAATGTTGGTACAACCTTTAGGATAATTCTTCCTTTACAAATAGATCCAAACCCATTTGTTACAAGATCTAGGGTTTGATGTATCGACTACTCAAAATGAACAAGAAGCCCTTGATCAATTCAAAAAATCTAAGCTTTACACTTTTGATTATATTTTTATGGATATTATGATGCCAATTAAAAACGGTCTTGAAGCCACTCGAGAAATTCGTGTTTTGCCACGAAGAGATGCGAAAAGCGTACATATTCTTGCGATGAGTGCCAATGCATTTGAAAGTGATATTCAAGAATGCTTAAATGCAGGTATGGATGGACATATCGCAAAACCAATCACTATGGAACTATTAAAAGAAAAATTAGCGAAATGAAAAGGGTGAGATAATCACCCTTTTAGTCTGCATATGGCTTTAAATAATCTGCATTCAAAATTAAAATCTTATTATCGACTATACGAATTACATTCTCTTCTCTTAATCCACGCAAAATACGGTTGACACTATTTCTTGTAGAAATACCACAGAATCCTGCAATATCATCATTTGTGACCTGCATATCAATCAATATACCTTCCTCGTTTTCTTTTCCAAACAAAGAAATCAAATTATAAAGAAAGGCATAGATAGCGCCACTCTTTCCATTCATTGTCATACATTTTTGGCGATATAGAGCTCTTTGTAGATTCTCACGATAGTATGCCTCAACATATTCTTTTAATTTTTCATCTCGCTTTACAGCCCTTGAAAAATCTTCTCGACTTACCAAACAAAAAGATGCCTCTTCACTTTCAACACGAATTCTTATACGATACGCAACATCTTCACGAAGTGTGTCACACATTAACGAAAGAAGATCGGGTCCTTTGGCATAAGTTATATTATATTCACGTCCATCCTCTAAAATGGAACTCACCTTTACGACACCTTCCTTTAAGAAAATCATCTTTTCTAAACCGCACATTATAATATCATGGTTCTTTTTTGAAACAATTGGGACTTCCGTCTTTTCCAGATATTGAAGCACATAGTCACAATTCATCTTCGTCACCTCTATCATTATTTCCATTGTATCATACTTCAGTAGAATCTTGTTAGCAATTGATATTTATTATGGTACGTGTTCCTTACATATACAATTATGGACAATTGTTTTTGTATAATACACAACAAGATGATATACTTATTTTTGCTGGATAGCTTGTCCAAAAAGTAATTTGCATATCCAGTTTCCTATGAATAGAGCTGAATTATTTGCCACATCATCTAGTTAGTAGTTACGCATGAAAAATAAAATGGCTTAAATAAACAAAATCGGAAACTCTATTAAAGAATTTCCGATTTTTTTATGGGTTGAGAAGGCAATAT
>NZ_DBMEXE010000280.1:0-1646 GCF_056804935.1 Holdemanella sp.
TCGTGATAATCGATATGATGAAGAACATTTAATGGAACGGATTAACAGTAACTTTTTATTTCCTATGCAGTCATCTGTTAAAGATGTTATACCCTGTAAAGAATATCAAGGCAATCATAGAAAATTAAAAGGAATCAAAGCGATGTATATTCGATATTGTTTTGAATTAGGTATCTTAAAGCCAAAAGGCATACCACAAAAATATCCAAGTCCAGCACTTAGAAAGGATTTGATTTACATGGACAAAATCACAAATGAAAATACTCTTATTGGCAAGCATAATCTTGAAACAATTGAAGATGTGCTTGCTTTTAAATTGGATTTAAACAATCAAATAGAAAACTGGATGAATCAAAGAAGATCCATCTACAACAAAATTAAACGAACCCGTGATCCTGAGTTGAAACAACAATTAGAACAGGATAAAAATACACTTACTTCTAAAATTGCACATGGGAAAAAGGAAATACGAATATGCGAAGATATAGAAAAGAGAGTACCTGACATTGAAGAAAAATTAAAAATGGTCAATGCATTAGAAACAGAGCGTATGCAAACACAAAAAGAATACGAAAGGAGCTTGAACTTATGAACAGTGCCGATACTGCTGATCAGATGATGAAGATGACACTAGAAGGTATTCAAGTGGCTGCTGAAATTGGATTAAAAGCTGGCGGTACAGCTGCTAAATCATTGGCAGTTACTTTGTATGCCATCATTACTGATAATAAAAAAATCAAAGGCAAAACCAACCTGGATAATCTATTAAAATCCAACAAGGAATTAAAAGTATTTGCGATTCATCATTCTGATTTAAAAAAGTTTTGTGAAGAAGCAAAGCATTATGGTGTTCTCTACTCTGTATTAAAAGAAAAGAACAATACAGATGGAATTGTAGATATTATGGTCAAAGCAGAAGATGCGTCCAAGATATCTAGAATGGTAGATAAATTTGATTTGGCAACCATTGATACAAAAGCCATTCGTGAATCGGTCTTATCACAAAAGGATATAAAGCCAATGAGTGATGAAGAACATGATGCATTGTTATCAAAACTGATGGATGAAAAAACAAACCCCAACAAGGCTCGGACAAGCAAGGACGGTACTCCGTTCGAGCCATCTTCAAAAACATTGAAGAACGAAAACAAGAAGAAAACCGTCGAAAGAAAAAGATCAATAGCTACTATGGATAGACATTCTGTTCGTCAGGAGCTTAAGGATATTAAGCAACAGCAGTTAAAATCTTATGCACCAAAATATCCAGTAAGAAAGAAATCCAAAAAGAAAGTGAGATGACAAATATGCGTAACTGGTTTAAGAAACAAAATGATGAAATGATTGAAATTCAGGTTGATGATACAGAAAGACGAATCATTGTTCGTGCTCTTGCAGATTTAAGGGATAAACAACGCATGGAACATAAAAACCATGACTTTCTAGATTCATTGATTGTCAAAGTTTGTGATGCAAATCCACCTTCTATAAAAGATCATTATGAGAGATGCTAAAAAAGATGAATATGTGTTTCTAGGCTTATTACTAATACCAACAATTTGGTTTGCATTGCTTATTGCACCCTACATGGATAAAGGATTAATCAATGCAATTCCATATCTTAATGAAGCTTTAAATCATCCATTTCA
>NZ_DBMEXE010000281.1:0-378 GCF_056804935.1 Holdemanella sp.
ATTGTTTCTATAATATCTTTAGGTCGATTCCAAATTGGATCATTACCACCTACATCCACCAAAAAACTCGATAATAAACGATATGGTGTCTGCATGATCAAAAGCTTCTTGTATTCCTTTAAAGCTTCATCATGCTGCTTTACACAAATAATAATTTCTTGTTTCGAACAATTTTTAGGCAAATACTTTTGAATGCTTAAAATCGCATTTTCCAATGCGTTTGTACGCTTTTGATGAATCAATGGACCCAAATGATATCCTTTTTCGACCACATCGTCATAGGCTAAAGAAATCATTTCGTCTAAGATTTCATCAAATTCAATTGTATCCCTATAAATCATTAAATTTAACACAGTCTCTAACCAATAGAAAGAATAA
>NZ_DBMEXE010000281.1:388-1643 GCF_056804935.1 Holdemanella sp.
ATTGTAATCGCTCGACATCTAACATACCCTTATTTTATCAGTTCTGTGTACTTTTTAGAAGATGCTTTACACTTTTCTACCGGATATTTCTTTTTATTTTGTTCTAATTTCATCAACAAAATCTCTTCCATATCCACACCTAGTTTGTTGGCCATTAAAATACAATAATTCATCACATCTGCCAATTCTTCACAAACATGTTGCTTATCATATTCATTATTCCATTGAAAGCATTCCAACAATTCTCCTGCCTCAATACTAATGGATTTTGCGAGATTTTCTGGATTATGAAATTGATCCCAATCTCTTTCCTCATTAAATTTTAATATTTCTTCAACTGCCCTTTTCATCTTAATCCTCCATCATTCGATATTTCTTTGGTGATTTTAAATACCTGATTGAACCTCTCATCACTGAAGTGACGAGATTCTTGGGAACAGGCTTCTATTGAAACCTTTCTTACCAAGCTATCCCCGCAGTTCCTGCGGTTGTTTTTGTTTATGTTTAATTTGCTAATATGCCTTGCATCAATATATTGATGGATGCATTTATATCTCTGTCATGATTTGAATGGCATTTTGGACAGGTCCATTTTCTTACTTTTAAATCTTTTGTTTCTTCATTCTTATATCCGCAACAATGACAGATCTGGCTGCTCGCATAGAACGTATCCACTTTCTTGATCACCTTTCCATACCACTGGGCTTTATATTCTAGCTGCGTTGTAAACTTTGACCAGGATACATCTGATATAGACTGGGCTAGATTGTGGTTTTTAAGCATATTGTCTACTTTTAAGTCTTCGATGCAGATAATGTCATATTCTGTAATGATTCTTGTAGATAGTTTGTTGATAAAATCCATTCTTTGATTCGCTATCTTTTCATGAAGTCTTGCAATCTTGATCCTGTTTTTGATCCAGTTGCGGCCGCCCTTTGTTTTTCGTGACTGCTGCTTCTGTAGCTTTTTCAGTTTCTCAATCGACTTCTTCAGATATTTTGGATTCTCTACCTTTTCTCCATTACTCAATATGATAAAATCCTTGATACCTAGATCTATACCTGTTTCATTATATGTCAGTGGAAACAAGACTTCTTCTACATCCGTATAACATAATGAAACATAATACTTTCCACTTGGTACTTGTGATACCGTTGCACTAAGGAGTCTTCCTTTAGGTGCTCGTGTTTTCTTTATCTTTACAAGACCAATCTTAGGAAGCTTGACCTTATTTTCATAGAGTTCAATATTTCCA
>NZ_DBMEXE010000282.1:0-1632 GCF_056804935.1 Holdemanella sp.
ATGCTTTTCTAGATCCATATTCGAATCATTCATCTCTGAATCAAGTTCCATACAGTTTTCAGGTTTAAGAACTTTTTCTCCATCAAAGAAGTACGCATTAAAGAAGTCAACAAAATAGGCATTGTTTTCTAGAAACTCCTTCATCATTTTGTCTTTGATTTTGTTCATATTATTTTTCCTCCTATCTCATATACGAAATAAATTGAGGTTTTTCTAGAAAACTTTCATTTGTTAAGATATTTTTACAATTAAATATAGAATTTATTGCACAAAATATGTATAATAAGCCCATAAAGGGAGTAGCCTGCACATATATGTGTTTACAGCTTCGTCAATACGATATTAAATCCGGACTGTGATGAAATGGCAAGACTTTGGTACATAAGACCAGAGTCTTTTTATTTTATCTGGTCCAGGAGGAAAACATATGAACATAGTTTTATTAGTATTAGGATTTATTCTACTACTAAAAGGAGCCGATTGGTTTGTCGATGGATCAAGCAGTATCGCATCACGCTTTGGCATACCCCAACTGATTATTGGACTTACTATCGTTGCGATGGGAACGAGTCTACCAGAAGCCTTCGTTTCTATTACAGCTGCTTTAAAATCAAATGCAGCCATCACAATTGGAAATGTTGTTGGAAGTAACATTTTAAATGTAGGAATCATTCTTGGCATTACAGCACTCATTCGTCCATTACATATTCAAAATAGTACAATCAAATATGAAATGCCATTTATGATGCTTGTAACACTAGTACTCATTCTACAAGGCATAAACAATACTATTTCACGCTTTGACGGTATTATCTTATGGTTATTCTTCCTTGGTTACTTATACTACATTTTCAGAATGACAAAAAATCAAACCGAAGAAGCAGAAATCAAAAAGACTAATCCTTTATTTATTCCACTCGGACTTGTATGTTTAATGATTGGAAGTAACTTTGCGGTAGATGCAGCCACAAACATAGCCATTTCACTAGGTGTTAGCCAAAGATTTATCGGCCTAACCATTGTTGCCTTAGGAACATCTTTACCTGAACTTGTCACTTCGGTAACGGCCGCCAAAAAAGGCAATGCCGATATTGCGATTGGAAACATCATTGGATCGAATATCTTTAATATCCTATTTGTCGTAGGTTCTAGTGCACTTATTACTCCCGTACCTTTTGAACCTAACTTTATCATCGATTCCTTTGTCGCAATATTGATTGGTCTTGTCCTTTATATTTGCACTAAAAAAACAAGAGTACTCGACAAAAAAGCCGGTATACTCTTGTTGATCACATATTTAATTTACTTTATCTATCTTCTTTAACAAATCCCGAATCTCTTCTAATAAGACAACAGTATCTTCTTTTTTAGGCTCTTCCTGATCAAGTTGATCATTTGTTGTCTTTTTAAAATGCGCCAAAAACTTCAGCATTGCAAAGATGCATGCTGCCACAATCAAGAAATCTACAACATTTTGAATAAAATTGCCATACGTAATTGTAGCTGTGCCTACTTGAATTTTTAAACCCGTAAGTCACATTTAATAAAATGGGATATAGACATCATTAATGTCAAATAGGCTTGTACAATTTACCTGTAAGTGAGGTAATGAAATATGTGTACAGAATTTAA
>NZ_DBMEXE010000283.1:0-1618 GCF_056804935.1 Holdemanella sp.
ATGGTGGAAAAGTGTGTGTAGAAAGCATTGAAGGGGATTACAAAACGGTGATAAAATGAATAGAAGTGCAGGAATCTTATGTCCTGTTTTCTCTATCCCTGCAAATCAAGGGATTGGTGATTTAGGGCAAAAAACAATTCGAATGATAGATATTATTGCGGATGCAGGGTATACCATATGGCAAATCTTACCTTTGCAGATGACAGGCCCCACCCATTCTCCATATCAGACATATTCTAGTTTTGCGGGGGATCCTATCTATATTAACTTGGATCGTTTGTGTGAAATGGGGTTGTTGACGCAAAGCTCAATTGTGAATTGTAATAAGTTTAAAGACTTTGTTGAATATGACAAGATTCGTGAATTCAAGGAATCTTATTTTCAAAAGGCCTTTAAAGTTTTTAAAAAGGAATTTGATTCATTTAAAGAAGATTTTGAAGCATTTAAGCGTGATGCATTTTGGCTAGAGGATTGGTCTGCCTACTCTTTATTTAAGAGTTTTTATAATGGGGCTCCATGGTTTGAGTGGGAAGATGAATATAAGAATTGGCCAGAAAATCGTGATATTGATTTGGATGATTATAAAGATGAGATTTTTTATATTGAATTTTTACAGTTTGTTTTTTATAAACAATTGGATGAAATTCAAATGTATGCGCACGCAAGAAATCTTAAAATCATGGGAGATATGCCATTCTATGTAGATTTAGATAGTGCGGATGTATGGTGCAACCGTAAAGCTTTCTTATTGGATGAAGAAGGAAAACCAGAATATATTGCGGGTTGTCCACCAGATTATTTTAGTGAAACTGGACAAAGTTGGGGAATGCCAATTTATGATTTTGATGTGCAGGAAAAAAATGGATATCTTTTCTGGTGTAATCGTATGAGTTGGATGAATCGTTGTTACGACATGGTGAGAATCGATCATTTCAGAGCGTTTGATACATATTGGAAGATTCCAGAATCTTGTCCTACTGCCATTGAGGGAAAATGGATTTTGGGTCCGGCTCATAAATTGATGGATGCGATTTTAAAGGCATGCCCAGATATTGTCTTAGTGGCAGAAGATTTAGGTTTGATTCGTCCTGAGGTTATTGAACTTGAGGAAGATTATGGAATTCCAGGAATGGATGTTTTATTGTTTAGAATGGAAGCTAAACAATTAAAGAAAAAGGCAAAGAAAAACTCTGTATTATATACAGGAACACATGATAATGCGACATGCAATGAGGATTATCATACGTATGATTCAAATAAGCGTATTAGTTTGCGTCGTTTCTTTAAAAACCAAGGCTATTCAAGCCGTGCCTTTAATGAAATGTTGTGTCAGTTTGCGTTAGATAGTAATGCAGATACAGTAATTCTTCCTATTTGGGATATTTGTGGATATAAAGAAGAGGCTAGAATCAATACACCAGGAACAGTATCAAACAAAAATTGGACTTGGAAGTTAAAAGATTTTAAGACATTTCCAGATAAGGTAATGAAGACAAAAGAATGGATTGAAAAATCGAATCGCTAAGGGGCATGTACTTGCTCCTTTTCTTGTGTATTGTTAAAATAAGATGGAGGTGGAAACAATGAAAAAGTTAATAACGATTTTATGTTCGTTTAT
>NZ_DBMEXE010000284.1:0-1610 GCF_056804935.1 Holdemanella sp.
GTTTTAGTGGATGATAAATTAACAACGAATGAAATTCAGAATATGTGTTCTGAAATAAAAGATTTAAAAGGAGTTCATAACGTATTAGCGTATGAAGAATTTGTGGGTCCAGGACTTGCATCTAACTTTACTCCAAGTGTAGTAAAGGATATTTTCCAAAATGGTGGAAAGAAATTAATTGTTGTGAACAGTGATTATAAAGCTGCAACCGATGAATTAAATACACAATTAGATAAAATGGATACCATCATTCATAAATATGATAAGAAGGCTATGATTGGTGGAGAAGGAAGTATGACACGTGATTTGATCACAACAACAAATACAGACTTTGCGATGGTTAACGTATTATCTGTCATTATGATTTTTATCATTGTTGCCTTAACATTTAAATCATTTGCACTTCCAGTCATTTTAGTACTAACCATTGAATTTGCGATTACAATCAATATGGGTATTCCATTCTTTACAGTAACTACACTTCCATTTATCGCAAGTATGGTTATCGGAACTATTCAATTGGGTGCCACAGTAGACTATGCCATCTTAATGACAACGCGTTTTAAAGAAGAATTATCGCATGGTAAGAAGGTTAAGGAAGCGGCTTTGATTGCGATGGAAAAATCGAGTGTGTCAATTATGACAAGTGGATTCTCATTCTTTGCCGCATGTATCGGTGTAAGCTTTGTAGCTAAGATGGATTTAATTAAATCATTAGTTATCTTATTAGCACGTGGTGCATTAATTTCAGTCGTAAGTATCTTATTAGTATTGCCTTCATTGTTGATTTTCTGCCACAAGTTCATTGAAAAGACGACAAAGAATTGGCCAGAATCAAACATGGAAGCGAAAGGAGAATAAATATGAATTTAAATCATACAGTAAAAGTAGTTGGTAGTGTATTGTTGAGTGCAGTTATGGCAGGAAGTATGATGCCAGTGACTGTATTTGCGCAAAGTAATGATGAAAATCCTACAGAAAAAACAGAAACTGTTTATTCTGTATTAAACTCAGATGGTTCAATCAGTGATACAATCGTATCTAGCTGGTTACATGATGAGGATGGAATAAATAATATTAAAGAAACTTTAAACTTAACAGATGTTAAGAACATTAAATCAAATGAAAAACCTTCAAAAGACGGAAATACATATACATGGAATGCGAAAGGTAATGACGTATACTATGAAGGTACAGCCACAAAACAACTTCCTGTGTCTGTTAAGATTCGTTATGAATTAGATGGCCAAGAAATTTCTGCGAATGATATTCAAGGAAAATCAGGACATTTAAAATTAACTATTTCTTTCACAAATAACTATTCAGAAGTTAAAAATATCAATGGCAAATCCATTGTGATTCACCCTAGTTATTTAGCTGGTGGTATGTTGAATATGAGTACTGGTAAGTTCTCAAATGTGAAGTGTGAATCTGGTAAGATTGTAAATGATGGAACAAATGAAATGTTGGCATTTGCGAATATTCCAGGCTTGAATGAAACATTAAAATCTGCAGGTTTAGATAAAGTAAATAATCAATTAGGAATCAGTGATGATGTAACAGTAGAAGCGGATGTCAATGATTTTGATTTAGGATCTATCATGGTTGGT
>NZ_DBMEXE010000285.1:0-1609 GCF_056804935.1 Holdemanella sp.
TTTGTCTCTTGTGCATGTAGAATTTGTTCTTCTTTTTCTTTTAATTCTTGTGTAATAAATCGTGTCGCATTCGCAAGTGTTTGTTTCGGATGATACCCAAATTCTTCTTTAATATTATCTAAATTTCCATTACGAACTTCAATATAATATCCAAATACACGGTTATATCCTACTTTTAATGATTTAACCCCTGTTCTTTCACGTTCTTTCGCTTCTAATTCCAGGATAAAGTCTTTTCCTTGTTTTGCTATTTTTCGAACTTCATCCAATTCTTGATTGTATCCATCATTAAAGACTCCACCTTCTTTTAGTGTTAATGGTGGATTTTCTATAATCGCATTTTTTATTTCATTGTATAATTCTTGGCAGTCTGGCACATCATTAAATTCTGGATATGAATTCAACGAAGACGCTAAATCTAAAATAGGCTTTGCGTGTTCTAATGTTGCTACAAGTTGAAGTACATCTCTAGGACTTGCATTCCCATAAGCCATACGACTCGCAAGTCTTTCCATATCATACACATACACTAAATGTTCTTTTAGATTTTCTCTTAACATAAAGTTTTCTTTTAAATCTTTGACCGCCACTTGTCTTTTCGCAATCTTTTCTGCATCAATCAATGGATATTCAATCCATCGTTTTAACATTCTTGATCCCATTGCACTTTGACACTTATCCATAAAAGACCATAGACTTTCTGCCTTGGCATTCGAAGATTGACTTGAAACCAACTCCAAATGATTCTTTGTTTCATAATCCATAACAAGAACTTTATCTTTGTCCATAGATTCTATGGGTAAAAAATGATCAATACGTTGTTTTTGTGTGTCTTTTAAATACGCCATTAAAAGTGCAAACGCTTCTTTCAAAGATTCAGATTCAATTCCATTTAACAAAGGTAGATCCTCAGAATCAATATTTGCCTTTTTATGTTTTGAAATGAGCATCGTATCCATCTCTTCTAGGGCAGCCATCCATTTTTTATCCATTGTCATCGGACAAACAAGCTCACTTACATTTTGTTCCAAAAGAGCCTTTTGTAGCGCCACCAAAGATCTTTGTAGCGTTTGATACTTTAATTCCCCTGTACTTAATTCACAATATATGACTGTAATTTCAAAACTTGAAACATCACAAGATGCCATATAATTTGTTGACTTGGCATCCATTGTTGCATCCATATAAGTTCCAGGTGTAATTATTTTAATAATCCCTCGGTCCACCAATCCTTTTGCGCTAGACGGATCTTCCAATTGTTCGCAAATAGCTACTTTATACCCTTTTTTGACTAATCTTTGAATATATGAATTTGCGGCATGAAAAGGGATACCACACATAGGTACCTTTTCTTCAACGCCAGCACTTCTTCCTGTTAATACTAAATCTAATTCTTGAGAAACCAATTTTGCATCTTCAAAAAACATTTCATAAAAATCTCCTAAACGATAAAACAAAATCGAATCCGGATTTTCTTCTTTCATTTTCAAGTAATGCTGCATCATTGGTGTATATTTTTTTTCTGCCATAAATCATCATCCTAACATGACTATTATACCAAAAATTCTAGATAATTATGTTATAATTAAAAATACTGAATAAGGAGGTT
>NZ_DBMEXE010000286.1:0-1599 GCF_056804935.1 Holdemanella sp.
CGTTAGCCTTTAAAATAATTTGAATTAAGGATGTGATGTGTATTGAGTGTGATTATTATTTTGGATAGCTAGGAGGATTAGAATGGAGAATGCAGTGCCTAAAAGAATAGGCAGACAGACTCCTACTACTTCCGTAACTATTCCTTATGTAAAAACATATGGCCAACAAGCCATAGAACTTTATGAAAAATCTAAACGTAAGGCCATGGATTGGCAGAAAATGTTAGTTTATGACATTCTATCAATCACTGAAGATGGTCTATGGGTTCATAACAGATTTGGATATGAAATACCTCGTCAAAACGGTAAAGGTGAAGTAGTTGCGATTGTTGAGATGTGGAAATTGCAGAATGGTGAAAAGATTATGCATACCGCACACAGAGTCAACACTTCTCATACCGCGTGGGAAAGATTATGCGCATTACTTGATGATGCAGGTGTTCAGTACAAGTCTATTAAACAAAAAGGTGCTGAAGAAATTCGCTTGGAAGAAACAGGAGGATATATTGCCTTTCGTACTAGATCCAACACTGGTGGTCTAGGTGAATCATTCGATACTTTGATTGTCGATGAGGCCCAGGAATATACTACAGATCAAAGTTCCGCATTGAAATATACTATTTATTCGTCTGAGAATCCTCAGACGATTTTTTGTGGAACCCCACCAACCGCGGTATCTGCAGGTACTGTATTTACAGATATGCGTAAACGTGTATTGAGTGGAAAAAGTAAAAATACAGGTTGGGCAGAATGGTCTGTGGAATTTATGACAGATGTTGAAGATGTAGATGCCTGGTACGAAACGAATCCAGCGTTAGGAATCAGAACATCTGAAAGAACAATTGAAGCGGAATTGGAAGATAATGACGATATTGACTTCAATATTCAACGTTTAGGTTTATGGCTGCAGTACAACCAGAAATCTGCGATAACTGAAAACGAGTGGAAAAATTTGAAGGTTGACGCTCTACCTAAGTTTACAGGTAAGTTGTATGTAGGAATAAAGTATGGCCATGATGGCGAAAATGTGGCATTGTCTGTAGCATGTAAGACCACTAACAAAAACATTTTTGTAGAATCTATAGACTGTAGGAAGATCAAAGACGGAAATACTTGGATGATTAATTTTTTGGCCAATGCCGATATAGGTGGTATTGCGATTGATGGAGCGAACGGACAACAGATTTTGGCAGCCGATATGAAGGAAGCTGGTATAAAGAAAAAGCCAGTGTTGCCAACTGTAAAAGATGTTATTGCTTCAAATCAATTGTTCGAACTTGCAATATCAAATAAATCGGTTTGTCATAATGATCAACCTGCATTAACACAATCTGTAACCAATTGCGAAAAGAGAGCGATTGGATCCAGTGGAGGATTCGGATTCAGATCCATTAAAGATGGTGTTGAAGTAGCCTTATTAGAATCTGCAATATTAGCTTACTGGATGTGTTCTAAGAAAAAGGAACAAAAACCACAGAGAATAAGCTACTAGGAGAACATATATTGTTCTCTTTTTTTACGTAACTATACGGAAAAATAGGAGGAAAAAAGAAACATGGATTTTAAACCAATTGAAACACAAGAACAATTTGAAGATGC
>NZ_DBMEXE010000287.1:0-1586 GCF_056804935.1 Holdemanella sp.
TAAATTCTGTACACATGTTTCATTACCTCACTTACAGGTAAATTGTACAAGTCTATTTGACATTAATGATGTCTATATCCTGTTTTATTAAATGTGTCTAATACGCAAAAAGAATTAGAAAGATATGGTGGCTAATATGAGTACAATTCAAATATTTTCACGTTTAATAAAACTTGTATTTCCATTAACTGGATTTATGATTTGTGCCATCCTGATGGGAGTAGCTGGATTTTTATGTGCCATCTTTATTCCTGTTCTTTCAAGTATGGCCCTAGTAAATGATCCACTATTTAGTTTTCATACGATTGTGATTTTATTATTTGTGTGTGCACTTTTAAGAGGAATCTTGCGCTATGCAGAGCAAGCATGTAATCACTATATTGCCTTTAAATTGTTAGCTCGTATTCGTGATCAGGTGTTTGGGGCATTAAGAAAATTGTGTCCTGCAAAACTAGAAGTGAAAGATAAGGGTAGCTTAATTTCTTTAATTACTTCGGATATTGAATTGTTGGAAGTGTTCTATGCACATACGATTTCTCCAATTTGTATTGCGTTTGTCACAAGTCTAATATGTGTGGGTATTCAAGTGCAGTTTGGATGGATTTATGGACTTTATTCACTATTTGCTTATGTTGTGGTGGGTGTGGTTTTACCTGTCTTTATTTCTAAACAATCAAGACAGATTGGTGTAGAGTATCGTAAAGAAGCTGCTAATCTAAATAGTTATGTATTAGAGAGTATGCGTGGCTTAAAGGAAAGTATGCAGTATATGGATACAGATCGTCGCTTATCAGGTTTGAATAAACAGACTTCTTCCCTGGCAAATTGTGAGAAGGAATTGAAGTATTTTCAAGCTAAGACGATTTCTTTGACAAACTTTTGCGTTGTTTTATTATCTTTAGGTTTATGTTTGATTCATATATATATGAATAGTTCGATTGATTCAATGATTGTATCGGGTGTTCTTCAAATATCTTCTTTTGGACCTGTTATCGCATTGGCAAATTTAGGTTCAACTTTATCACAGACAATTGGAGCTGGACAAAGAGTCATATCACTTTTGGATGAGTCACCTATGGTTGAAGAAGTAGAGAATAAAGAAGAGACAGACTTTAAAATGGTAGATGTATCTTCTGTAGATTTTGCGTATGAAGAGGAACAAATCTTAAAGGATATGAATTTAAATATCCGTGAAAATGAAGTGATTGGTATTCAAGGTAAGAGTGGCAGTGGAAAGAGTACGTTGTTGAAATTGTTGATGCGCTTCTGGAATGTGTCAAAGGGAAGCATCTTAGTGGATGGGTTAAATATTCGCTCTTTAAACACTTCCAATTTAAGAAAGAATGAAGGGTATGTAACGCAGGAAACGATTCTTTTCCATGATACAATTGAAAACAATTTAAGAGTGGCTAAACAAAATGCGACTATGGAAGAAATTGAAGTGGCTTGTAAGAAGGCAAATATTCATGAGTACATCCAGTCGTTGCCAAATGGCTATAAAACGATGGTGGAAGAATTGGGGAGTTCGTTATCCGGTGGAGAAAGACAAAGAATTGGTCTTGCGCGTATGTTTTTGCATGATGCGA
>NZ_DBMEXE010000288.1:0-1586 GCF_056804935.1 Holdemanella sp.
AAAGGGGCACAAATTCAAGACATCAAAAAATATGTAGATTCTGGGTTAAGCCCATTAAAGGCAGTTTTACAAGTGTCTTATCCAGGGATTGATTCAAGTAAAAAAGACAGTCGCTCTTATACGATTGAAAGTCCAGAAGATACATTGATTCTAATTAAAAATGGATTTAGTGTACCTAGTGACTATGTCCCTAAGGATCTTAGAGATGTGAATATTCCTTATGAAACAGAAGTGGGACAATTAAGAGATGAAGCGGCAAGTGCCCTTGAAAAGATGTATAAGGATGGCTTGAAACAAGGCTATAGTATTGCGATTAAGAGTTCGTATCGTTCTTATGATACACAATTAGCAGTATATAATGAATATTTTGCGATGTATGATGCAGCTTATGCGGCAAGTCTAGTTTCGATTCCAGGATCGAGTGAACACCAATGTGGATTGAGTGTGGATCTAACAAGTCAAAGTGTAATGAATGGAGAATATGGAACATTTGGTGAAACACCTGACTATAATTGGATTGAACAAAATGCCTATAAATATGGATTTATTTTACGCTTCCCAGAAAATACGGGAGACCGTACAGGAGCTACCAACGAGCCATGGCATTTTAGATATGTAGGAAAAGAAGCAGCTAAAGAAATTCATGATAAGGGATGGATCTTAGAGGATTATATTGAACATCATGGATTTAGATACAATTTGCGTTTGAATTGACGAATATAAAGGGATTAGTTTAAACTGACTATGGTGATGATTATGTGGTTAGGATTACTAATTCCTTTTTTTGGAACGACTTTGGGTTCAGCCGTTGTGTTCTTTATCAAAAATAAAAAGAATGAACTTTTATCTAGATGCTTTTCTGGCATTGCCTCGGGTGTCATGGTGGCTGCAAGTATTTGGTCTTTATTGATTCCAGCGATGAATCAAGAAAAGAATATCTTGGTCATTGTGCTTGGCATATTTTTAGGAGCTTTATTACTACTTTTCTTGGATTGTATTGTTCCTCATATGCATCCTGGAACAAATGATGAAGAGGGAAAAGAATCGCATTTTAAGAAAACGACAAAGCTAGTCTTTGCGGTAACTTTGCATAATATTCCAGAAGGTATGGCTGTTGGCATAGTACTAGCACAAGCGATTCAAACGGGAAGTATATATGCGGCTTTAGCTTTATCCATTGGGATTGCGATACAAAATTTTCCGGAAGGAGCCATTCTTTCTTTACCCTTAAAGAGCAATGGCTGTTCAAAACATAAGGCGTTTTTGATAGGTTCATTATCGGGTATTGTTGAACCTATATTTGGTTATGTCACAATTTTATTTTCAAATTGGATCCTACAATGCCTACCGTTTTGTTTAAGCTTTGCGGCAGGGGCCATGTTGTTTGTGGTGGTTGAAGAACTTGTTCCTGAAATGGCTCAAGGAAAACATTCGAATCTTCCAACAATTTCTTTCTTGTTTGGATTTTGTGTGATGATGGTATTGGATGTGATTTTAGGATAAGCTTTCAATTTTTTCAGAAAAGAGTTAAAATTATTTTACATTATGTAGAAGACCAATATGGAATTCTGCATTTTCTTTTGGGA
>NZ_DBMEXE010000289.1:0-1583 GCF_056804935.1 Holdemanella sp.
GCATAGCGTGAGCCTCCCAAAATCATCAATTTCTTCATTCTGTCTACTCTCCTTAATATTTACACTTCAAAATAATATCGCAAATTCTATCAACATCTTCCAATGCCAAATCTGCATATAAAGGTAATGTTAACACTCTATTACTAATATATCTAGCCACTGGTGTTTGATCTAAATCATATTTACCATGGAAACAATCAAAACTATTTGTTAATGGATAGAAATATTTTCTAGCACCAATTCCATTTTCTGCTAATTTATCAAATACTTCATTCCTTGTTGCACCAAATTCTTTTTCATCAAATACAACTGGAAAATATGCATAGTTTGATTTTACATCCTTTTGAATTGGACTTAATTGAATTCCAGCTACACCTTCTAGATGGCTACGGTATCTTTCAACTACTTTTCTACGTTTTTCAATTTCTTCATCGACATGTCTTAAATTACAGATTCCCATGGCCGCACAGAATTCGTTCATTTTCGCATTTGCACCCACTGCGTCTACTATCTCAGGTCCACGAATACCAAAATTTTTCAAACGATATAAATCCAATCCAAAATCCTTTAATTCATTACCGAAACAAACAGCTCCACCTTCAATGGAATTAAATACTTTTGTCGCATGAAAACTAAAACAAGAAACATCCCCATAAGAACCAATGCCTTTACCTTTGTATGTTTCACCAAACGTATGTGCTGCATCGTAAATCACTTTTAAACCATATTTTTTAGCAATACGATCAATCTCTTCAATGTTACAAACATTGCCATATACATGTACTGGCATAATGGCACAAGTACGATCTGTAATCAAAGATTCCAGTTTTGTGACATCCATTGTAAAGTCATTAGGATCAATATCACAGAATACAGGTTCTAATCCATTACGAACAATCGCATGTGTAGTTGATGCAAAAGTAAATGGAGTTGTAATGACTTCACCTTTTAAATTTAATGCTTGTAATGACAACTCTAAAGCCATATGTCCATTTGTCATTAAATCAATGTTTTCAACATCTAAATATTCAACTAATTCTTCTTGTAATTTTTTATGTTTAGGACCCATATTCGTTAACCAATGTGTGTCCCACATATCTTTGATTTCTTCACAATACTCTTCATAAGAAGGCATTGAAGAACGCGTTACTAAAATATTACTCATCAATATCACACTTTCTATTTTTGCTTTCTGCTTTCATGTCTTTTAACATAGAAATATAATCATATTTCGGTTTATATCCAAGTTCATATATAGCCGGTGTAATGTCCATAATATATTGTGGTGCATTTGGCATATTAGGATTTAATTTGATTTGTGATTTATGGTTATCATCACCAAACACTTCAACAATGCCTTTGATTTGATCTAATAATGATGTACCAATTCCTGTTCCAACATTATAATATCCTTTTTGACGATTAACAAATAAAGCTTTATACAGCATCTGACAAAAATCTTTGACATATACCATATCCTTTACTCTCGATGCATCGCCCCATACTTCGATATCTTCACCTTTAATGGCTTTATCAATTAATAAGCGATAGCCAATTTTTCTTTTTTCACCATCTACATAATA
>NZ_DBMEXE010000290.1:0-1582 GCF_056804935.1 Holdemanella sp.
CTGGCATCTGGCATTCTTGCATCACGAATCTCAATCACAAAATCAACTTTTTTTAAATTCTCTTCCATTTGCCTTTTGGCCTTGGTCATATGACCTGGAAACCATTGTACGTTTGCCACTAATCTTTCACTCCTATATCTGAAATTGGTAACAAGACTAACATCTTCTTGGCAAAGATCTGTGATTTCTTAACTGGACCTACATAGCGTGAATCTTTAGAATAAGGACGATTATCTCCCATCACAAAATACTCATCATCACCCAATGTAACTTCTTTAAAATCAATATAAGTTCGATCTTCAAAATCCGGATTATAATTACGCTTATTCTCTTTATCATTAGAATTAAACACTTTATTAAACCAATTACAATTATCATGCTCTTCCATAAATTTCTGACGATAGTCCGGATCTATATATTTAGTCTCGTCCAATGCTTTTCCATTAATATAAATCACATCATTTACACAGCTGACAGTTTCACCAGGTAATCCGATTACACGTTTTACCCAATGTGTTTTCTGCCCATTTTCTTCCATGGTTACAACGACTATATCCCCTCGTTCTACACCATTTAATAATACGCCTCCAACATTTGTGAATCCAAATTCCCCATCTTTTAATGTTGGATACATACTTTTTCCATCTACACGAACTGGATGTGCCACAAAATTTACGAACAATAAAATCACAATGGCACTAATGACAAACACTTTAACAAAATCAAGTATATCTTCTAGTAAAGTACGTTCGTCATCTTCATTGTACCTTAGCTCGTTTTTCTTTGACTTCTTCATATAATCTCTAACCCCCTAAATGTTATAAATCTATTATAAAGCTATTTAGAAAAAAAAGCCTGAAAATCAGACTTTTTTTAAACAATTAACGAACTTCTTTTAAACGAGCAGCTTTACCTGAACGGTTACGTAAGTAAGATAACTTGTTACGACGTACTTTACCGTGACGAACTACTTCAATGTGGTCAATGATTGGTGAGTGTAAAGGGAATTTACGTTCAACACCAATTTGGTTAGAAATCTTACGAACTGTGAATGTTTCAGAGATTCCTCCACCTGCACGTTCAATTACAACACCTTCGAATACCTGGATACGGCTCTTGTCACCTTCTTTGATTTTAACGTGAACACGAACAGTACTACCAGAACGGAATGCTGGAATATCAGTCTTCAATTGTGATTTTGTTACTTCATTAACTAATCCTAAGTTCATTTTCTTTTCTCCTTCTTTTCTAATATTTGGTTATCAGTTCATTCACACAATGTGCCAGCGGAACTACCTATGCGTAAACGCCTATTAATATTACCATGTCAATAGATTTTGCGCAAGAATTATTTTTGGATTTTTAACACGGAATCAACTACTTTTTGATCTTCTTTATTTAATTTTAAATTTTCTAATAAATCCGGGCGATACATCGCTGTTCTTTTTAAAGACTCTTCATGTCTATACTTCTTGATGTTCGCATGATGACCACTCAATAATACATCTGGAACTCTTTTTCCATCATAGATTTCTGGCCTAGTATTTTGATGATAATGGGCAAAAGAGCGTTGATGTTTTGT
>NZ_DBMEXE010000291.1:0-1568 GCF_056804935.1 Holdemanella sp.
ACTTCATATAATTTTAATGAAGAAGACGTGTATAATCTATTCTATATATGTCGAAGTATTTATGATCAGTCTATTTATGAAGGAACGAGTAATCATTTTGGACTTGTGAAAAGCAGTGTGTTAAAAGTCGTCAAGACATTAACGGATGTAGAATGGTTGGATTTAGAAGAATTAGAGGAAAAGGAGAAGATTGAAATGTGTGAAGCTGAAAAGAGATGGCTAGAAGTAAAGTCAAAGGAATGGAAAGCTGAAGGAATTGAGTTAGGAATCAAACAAGGCATTGAACAAGGTATCGAACAGGGTATTGAACAAGGAATTGAACAAGGCAGTGAGAATAATCGCAAAGAAATGTATAGGACGATGGTAAACAAAGGATTCAGTATTTCAAGTATCGCATCGATCTTCTCGGTAAGTGAAGAGTCGATTGAAAGGCTATTGATGAAAGCTTAGGTGAAGTTAAATGTGTGAAGAACATTTAGACACTAGTACAAATCTTTGAGGTTTCTAGAATGACTTTAAAAATAGAGTTTAATAGATGGATGTGGATTTCGCATCCATCTTCTTGATAAGTTGAAAAAAATATAGATATATGCAGGATTGATATCATTTAGATAATGATATTTAGTCTTGATGTAGACGTTGTTTTAAGAAGTGTGGAGAAGTAGACATTATATGAATAACTAACTATAATAGAACTAGAAGTGAGGTACATAAAATGTCAATTATTAAACTAACTCCTGCATTTAAAGACTACCTGTGGGGTGGTACTAAACTAAAAGAAAACTATGGTAAAAAAACAGATATGGATCCAGTTGCGGAGAGCTGGGAATTATCTGTGCATCCAGATGGTCCAAGCATTGTTGCGAGTGGTGAATATCAAGGCTTATCTTTTCCTAAATATTTAGAGAAAAAAGGAAAAGGCGTTTTAGGAACGAAGGGAAACACATTTGAGTTTTTTCCAATCTTAATTAAATTTATTGATGCTAAACAACCATTATCAATTCAGGTTCATCCTGATAATGAATATGCGCTTCGTGTTGAGCATGAATATGGAAAAACAGAAATGTGGTATATCTTAGATTGTGAACCAGATTCATTTTTATACTTTGGTGTAAATAAAGAAATTACTAAAGAAGAATTTGAGCGTCGAATTCAAGATAATACTTTATTAGACGTGTTAAAAGCGGTTCCAGTACATAAGGGAGATGTTTTCTTTATAAAATCTGGTACAATTCATGCGATTGGTGCAGGAATTCAGATTTGTGAGATCCAACAAAACTCAAATACAACATATCGTGTTTATGATTTTGGCCGTGTTGGAAAAGATGGTAAACCTCGTGAATTACATATTCAAAAGGCGATTGATGTTTCAAATCTAAGTCCGATTGAATCTGATTTTAAACCATGTGGTCCTGAAGAAAAGAATGGGGATTGTGATACTGTACGTTTAGCAACTTGCGAATACTTTACAACATATGAATCTACATTGAATGGCACAACAACGCTTCATGTTGATGATGAAAGTTTTGGTTCATATTTTAATACTTGATCTGCAATCTTTTCTAATG
>NZ_DBMEXE010000292.1:0-1563 GCF_056804935.1 Holdemanella sp.
TATCATCTAGAATATTCATTTTATTTAAGAAATAACCGACAACCATCAATAGAAAGATGGGAATCGTTGCATTTAGGCTAAATAATAAATTTTCCACAGAAATCCCTCCAAAACTATCTTAAAATTTTAGCACAAATATTGAATAATATGCACTAAAACACTTATATGTGACATTATTATCATTTTGTCACTTGTATGTAAGCGCTTGTACTCGTACAATGGAATTAACAAGTATATGAGGAGGAAATAATACTTATGGCAAATCGTTTTATTTTAAATGAAACAAGTTATCATGGTGCTGGAGCCATCAAAGAAGTGGTTACAGAAGTTAAAGCACGTGGATTAAAGAAAGGTTTAGTTGTTACAGACAAAGACTTGATCAAATTTGGTGTAGCTACTAAAGTCACAGACTTATTAGATGAAGCTGGACTTCCATACGAAATCTATGATGAAGTTAAGGCAAACCCAACTGTTGAACAAGTTAAAAATGGTGTAAAAGCAGCTAAAGATGCAGGTGCTGACTATTTAATCGCTATTGGTGGTGGAAGCCCACAAGATACTTGTAAAGGTATTGGAATCATCTTGGCAAACCCAGAATTTGAAGATGTTGTTAGCTTGGAAGGTGTTGCTCCAACTAAAAACAAATCTGTCCCAGTTATCGCAATTGCGACTACAGCAGGTACTGCAGCCGAAACTACAATCAACTATGTAATTACAGATACTGAAAAGAAAAGAAAATTTGTTTGTGTAGATGCTCACGATATCCCAGTTGTTGCGATTATCGACCCAGAAATGATGTCAAGTATGCCAAAGGGCTTAACTGCAAGTACTGGTCTTGACGCATTAACTCACGCTATTGAAGGATACACAACTTTAGCTGCTTGGGAACTTGCGGATACATTAAACTTAAAAGCTATCGAAATCATTTCAAGAAGCTTACGTGCTGCATGTGCTAACGATCCAAAAGGACGTGAAGACATGGCTTTAGGACAATATATGACAGGTATGGCATTCTCTAACGTTGGTTTAGGTGTTGACCACGGTATGGCTCACCCATTAAGCGCATTCTACGGAATCCCTCACGGTGTTGCTTGTGCTACATTACTTCCATACGTTATGGAATTCAACAAAGATTACACTGGTGAAAAATTTAGAGAAATCGCTCGTGTAATGGGAGTTGAAGGTGTTGATGAAATGTCTCAAGAAGAATATCGTCAAGCTGCTATTGATGCCGTTATTCAATTAAGTAAAGATTGCGGAATTGCTCAAAGCTTAAAAGAAATCGGTGTTAAAGAAGAAGACTTACCTACATTAACAGATTCAGCTATGGCTGACGTATGTACAGGTGGTAACCCTCGTCCATGTACTAAAGAATTGATCTTCGATTTATACAAATACGCATTTAACGGAAGAGACTAATATGTCCATTTAGAAGGCAATCTAGTTGCCTTCTTTTTTTCTGCAAAAGACACATTTAATAAAACAGGATATAGACATCATTAATGTCAAATAGACTTGTACAATTTACCTGTAAGTGAGGTAATGAAACATGTGTACAGAATT
>NZ_DBMEXE010000293.1:0-1534 GCF_056804935.1 Holdemanella sp.
TTTGACAATATTGAAGTTGACTTCACCATACTGTAGTAGGGCATTATGGAAGTCTGCATTGTCAAATTTAGATCTTAATCTAGATTTGGCTGTACTCTTTAAATTCACGATTTGAAGATATCCATAATAGTAAGATAAGAATACAGTTGGATTATCTGCCAATTGATTGTAAATACTTTCTAATCCTTCTGAACCAAACATATCGCCATATTCATTCTTGAAATCATTGAGTGACATACCATCATAATGAATGCTGATATCCATTAAGACAATGTATAGATTGGTAAGAATGTTATTCAAATTATAGGCTTCTAATAAATCTTTATTATTATCTAAATAATGTAAAGACATGCTTTCCATATAAGTAGCCCATCCTTCAGACATACCTAGATTGTTGTAGAAGAATTGGATTGGATATTTTAAGTGTTCCTTGTTGTATTGCGCTTGATACATATGTCCGGCAATACCTTCATGAGCTAATGTTTGATAAAGTGTTAGGCTTGATGGATCATCGCCATAATCACGTTTGTTGTAGCGCATTTGATAGTTTTGTGAATAATCCAAGGCGGGTGTAATAAAGTAGGCAACAATTCCGCTGACAGATTGATCTTCTGGTAGCGCCTTTAAATCATATTTCATGGTTTTTACTTCTGGGAAATCCTTTTTATAGTTTTTTTGAAGGCTTTCTAGAATTTGATTTACATCTGTAAAATCCGTTGAAACTGAATCGAGTTCATACGCAATCATTGGATTGGCTTTATATAGCTTCTGAAATTTAGTGATAGCTGAATTGATTGCGGATTGCGTATTCTCTTTAATTGTGGAAATAGAATCGGTAGAACTTGTCGCATTTTCAACTAATACTTTATAATATTTCTTACCATTCTTATAGTTCGACAACCCTTGTAGAGGTTGTACGTTATATTGAAGAGAGGTTAATGTATCTAACATATCCTGATAACTAGGAAAGAAACTTGTGTCCATGGCATCTTTGACTTGTGCTTTATAAGATGTTGTTTTTTCTTCATCTAGATTTAAAGCGTCAATCGCATTATATAATGCACTTGTGATTGAACTATCCGCTTTATTATTGATCACATCTTGAATATCTTGTGTAACAGAATCATAGTCAAACTGTAATGTATTCTTATCTGCTTGTTTTTTTGTATATTCCAATACATCATTTGTATAGCGAGGCACATCGTTGATGAGTGTAATCAAATCTTGAATGTCTTTTTCACTTCGTAAAATGTATTCAGAAAAAACAGAAATCAAACTTTGGTGAAGTCCACTCATTGTGCTCCAACAATTGTTTAAATATTGAAATTTCTTGTTCTCTGCTTTTAAACTCAATTCATTCTCATACTTTAATTCATCATAGATGGTTTGTTGCGTCTTGTCTAAAGTATTGCGATTAAACTTGTTTAATTCTTTTTGATCTTCTTTGATTTCTTCAGTATTGTCTGTGTAAAATTCACCAAGACTTACATCTACATTATTAATATCAATACCATAGTCTTCTGGATGTTCGAAG
>NZ_DBMEXE010000294.1:0-1519 GCF_056804935.1 Holdemanella sp.
TGATTGTACAGAATCAGAATACGTTCTAAAAGAAGCTAAATCTTGAATACTTAACTCGCTAGTCAATTCTTTCAGGGCTTGGTGCCAATGAGTCACTTCCTCTGCTAAATAACGAAGACTTGCTTGCATTTGAGGATTTTCTTTTTCAAATTCAGGAAGGTATTGATGGCGTACACGATTTCGGAAATAGTCCTGTGAGTCATTGCTACTATCTTCAAAGTGAGGGATTTCCATCAACTCATCTTTGGTAAAAATTAACAAAGGACGGATTAGCTCACCCTTGCCAAATGGTTGGCGTACAGGAATGCCACTTAAATGGCGTAATTTTGTTCCTCGTATCAAGCGCATGAAAGTTGTTTCAGCTTGATCATTTGCATGATGACCTGTTACTAAAGCAGTGCAATCTTCTTTCTCCATAATCTGTTTAAAAAAATCATAACGAAAGGTACGAGCTTTTGCTTCCGTAAAATCACCCGAATAGTGAGCCACATGAATACGTGTCTCTCGCCTATCAGCTAGCGTTCGAAGTTCACTTTCTTCTAAATCTGATTCTGGTCTTTGTCCATGATTGATATGAGCGAGTACCAGATGGATTTTCAATCGTTCTTTATTCTTATATAAAAGTTCATACAGATTCATTGAATCCAATCCACCAGATAAGGCAACTAAAACACGGCGATGGGGAGTAAATAGATCTTGTTTTTCACAAAACTCTAAAAATCGCTTTTCCATTATTTCAATACCTCATAGATATCCTTTGAAATGTTGGAAATCGTATCATAATTCGAATGATCTGTAAAAACGACTAGTACATAGGGTGAATTTGTGTATACAATCGCAACATCATGTCTAAAATCATAGGCATCTCCAATTTTATGAGCAACTTTTACTGGAAGGTCACGCGCAATCCGTTGATCATCATATTTTGTAGAGGAGAGTGCATCAATAATAGAGCCATTTTGTTGATAGACAGCCTCCATGACATTGCCAGCCATTTCAGCGGATGCTTCTCTTTTTTCAACATCCCAATGTTTCTTTGCAATTTTATCCAAAGTTTTTTGGAAGTCTTGATCTGATTGATGAGTGACATAATAATTCAAGATATTATGTCCAACATTATCTGATTCTTTTGCAATTTTATCTACCAACTCTTGAACACTATATTCTTTTCCATCTGGTGTTTTTGAAAGGCTACCACTTCCTTCTGGTTCATAGCCACCTTTGAAATCATTGACTTCTGGAATATATTTGTAGGTTGTAGTTGGAGAAATGGCTTTTTTATTGAGCTGTTCTTGGACGTAGTACAAGTATGGTAATTTCGTTACACTGGCAGAATACATTTCTTTTTGCGGATTGATTCCAGCAGTATTTCCAGTCTCTAATTGTTTTACATAGATTCCATACGAAGGAGAATTGTATTTACTATTTAACAAGTCCTGGACTTTTTCCATTCGATTATCTTTTTCAGTAACGAATGGTTTGTTCACCCAGCCCTGACCTTCAATCTCCACAAATTCAT
>NZ_DBMEXE010000295.1:0-1505 GCF_056804935.1 Holdemanella sp.
AAACTTAGAGGAGTATTTTGACGAAAAGAAAGTGAAAATGGCTCAAGATGATATTAAAAAATCAAAAGGGCTAGTCATTGTTTATGGAATTGGAGCTAGCAGGGTTGTCAAAGGCAATATACTGATTTACAATAATATCACTATTCAAAGAATTAAAGATGGATTTTTCGGCAAACTAGAAAATTGGGGTATGAAAAATCCTGATGAAGATCCTTTAACAAAGGAAAAGATATTTAACTTTGTCGAATCAAAGTATTTTGATAATCATAAACGCCACATTTTTGATGAAATGGATTTTGTTATTGATGGAGATGATGTAGATAATCCTATTATGACAACAGGAGATGATTTTAGAAAAGCATTAAATTATTTTGCGACACATCCTTTTAAATTAGAACCATTCTTTAATAGAGGCGTTTGGGGTGGACATTGGTGTAAAGATGTTTTAAATGGAGGATTAGACAAAGAGAATACAGCGTGGGGAATGACAGGCTGGATGAATTTTCAAAATGCTATTGCTAAATTGGGATCAAATGAATTTAGAATTGTTGGTAGAGATATTGTTCAATATCAACCAATTTCTTTCCTTGGTAATCAGAATTTCTTTTGGTTTGGCTATAATTGCCCTGTTGGATGTGACTTTTTAGATACTTGGGGAGGTGGAAATCTAAGCTTGCAGGTTCACCCAGATATTGCATATTCTCAGGAAACATTTAATTTTCCTTTTGGACATTATGAAAGTTATTATATGTTAGATACATGCGATGAAAGCTGTGTATATCTAGGAACAAAAGAAGGTGTTAAATTAGATGAGCTTGTCGATGCTTTTAAAAGAGCTCAAGAAACAGGAGAGTTTGATGATGCAAAATGGATTAATTGTTTTCCGATGAAAAAGCATGATCATATTTATATTCCAAGCGGTACAATACATGCCTCTGGAAAGAATACATTAGTTCTTGAAATTAATCCAATAGGATTTCAGACTTTTAAATTATGGGATTGGGGAAGAATTGATGCTGATGGAAAGCCTCGTCCAATTAACATAGAGCATGGATCCAAAGTGATTCAAGAAAGATATCAGACAAACTTTGTTAAGGAACATTTAATTTCTAAAAAAAGTGAAGTAGCTAGAGGAACGGGTTGGCGCAAAGAACATAGTGGAACAATGGAATATGAGCTACTGAAAATCGACCGGTATTGGTTTAATGAACCAATATTCTTTGAAACTAAAGATCATGTGAAACTTCATGTATTAGTAGAAGGCGAAGAAGCTTTGATTGTAAGCCCGTATGATGAATTTGAACCAATTGAATTGCATTATGCTGAGGCATTATATATTCCAGCTAGTATAGGCCAATACATTATTAAACCTAAAAATGAAGGTGATGAATTAGCAATTCTAGAGTGCTATATGGATATGGGAAATGCATATAAATAGTTTTTTAAGATTAAAAGGGTGCAAAATCACCCTTTTTTAAGGGAAGTTTAAATGTTTGTTTTAAATT
>NZ_DBMEXE010000296.1:0-1500 GCF_056804935.1 Holdemanella sp.
GGTGTTCGAAATAAAGATATATGTCCAGAAGTCAATTTATATAAGACGTTGTATGAGTGTTGATTTTAGCTTTATATCCTAATTTATTAAATGTGTCTTATCGATAAAAATCATGAACCAAACCAAACTACAATCGAAGCCATCGAGGAAGAAAGAAGAATTATGTCTGATTCAACAACGCCGAAATATTCCAGCATTGATGAGCTAAAAGCGGCATTAGATATATGAAATATATCCTAGAATTTACAACTCGTAGGTACACATTCCGACTTATTTCAATGATAAGTGCTAAATACTAATCCAAATACATTTAGATTGGCCATTCTTATTCATAGGAGCTTTTTTATTTGTCAAATATAAAAAGGTGGAGTCTTACTAATTGAAGATTCCACCTTTTCATAAGTATTCCTAAAAAATCAAATCTGGTAAGTTTTTCTGTCGGTTGTCGACAATGATTAGACATGAGCGTTTACCGTCTCTTATCCGACCACAACTTTTATTGATGCTTACCACATCTAAAGGTATTGCTACCTTCAGTAGGATTTTACCAATTTTTAGTTGAAATTCAATCAAAGAGTTTTTTTCTGTTCAACCATGGAAGAATTAATCAAAGCATTAGACAAATAATTTGAGACATAAAAAAGATACTTCAATGAAGCCAAAAACGAACAAGGCTATTCCTTGTTCATCATTAAGTTTAGACAGAAGTATTCAAAGCCATCATCCTTATCAATCTTACCCATTTTCATTTGTTGATCAAAATCCGCTAGTAAAGATAGATTGTAAAGTAAGGCTTCACTTGAAAAGCGCATGGCCTTTTGCATATTTAATTTCACGCGATACGGATTGGCCTTTAACTCTTGGGCAATGGTTGCCTGTGCCTTTCCTTCATCCATTAATACGCGTACTTGAAATAGAAAACGAATTTGACTTGCCAAAAGCGCAACGATAGCTACTGGCTGCATATTCAGCTTTCTAAAGTTACGGTAGTAAGCTAATAATAAAATCCCATTTTGACTAAAGAAGGCATCGACCATTTTAAAGATGTCATTCATAGGTTCTACAACTAATAGGTTTTGTACATCTTCAAACGTTGGATGTTTTGAATAGATGGAAATCTTTTCAATTTCATTCTGGATGCACATGGGATCGAGTCCCATTCTAGATGTCATCCAATCTAACGTTTTAAAATCGACCTTGACTCCATATTCCTTCAGTTTATCTTGCACATAAAACTTTTGTGACTTTTCATCAAGTGCTAAACAAGAATACAATGTTGCACACCCACTGATTTCTTTCACCTTTTTCTTTCTTGTATCCAGTTTATCGCTTGGACATACAAGCACAAGAATCATGTCTGTATCTTTTCTTACTAGAAAAGGATCCACTTCATAGTTTGTCGTATTCTTACTCGATAAAAAGGTGCAATTATTGACAATGATCATCTTGTCATCATCAAAGATCGAATAGGCATCTAAATCTTGTAGAACATTGGATATT